>JAKPUV010000557.1 GCA_029554925.1 Candidatus Hydrogenedentota bacterium
GAAGTCGGGAACGTCAAGAAAGAGGATCCATCCCTGATAGCCGTTGAGGTCCGCCAGTTTGCGCAGGCCGGTCCCGTCGTGCCGCACGACGTGCGGGTTGCTCTTCCCGCGCTCCCCGCTGGAGAACAGGATCCATTCCCCATTCGGCGACCAGCGCGGCCCGAAGTTGAAGGGGTTGCCGGTCTCCACGCGCCGCTTGTCTGTGCCGTCGGCGTTGGCAACGTGGATCTGGTAGTCCTCGTGATAGCTGATGCGCTTCCCGTCGGGGGACGCGCTGTAGCCGTAGGCGAAGCCGCCGCCCTCGCCGGACACGTCGCGCTTGTTGCGCCCGTCGGCGTCCATGACAAAGGGTTTCGAAACGCCGTCCACCAGGGCGGTGAACCCCATGCGGCCGTCGGACAGAAAGAACAGGCCGCCGTTGTAGTGGCTCACGCGGTCCACGGCGGTGGCGTTGAACACCGCGCCCGTCTCCAGGTCCACGAGGCAGCAGTCCAGGGACCATTTCCCCGGCTCCATGCGGAAGGTCTTGTGCTCCTCCTCCCAGCGGGCGTTCTCCGGATCCTGCCAGCCCCGGCAGACCACCGCCCGCCGGCCGTCCGGCGACCACCCGGCGAACTGGGTCCAGGCATCCGGTCCGTCCGCCAGCTCCCCGCCCACCTCCCTGCGGTCCGTGCCGTCGGCGTTCACCACCAACGCCCGCATGGTGCGCACGTTCGCGTGCCGTCCCCCGGGCAGATCGGTCCGCAGTTCGGTGTACCCAAGCATCGGGGGAAACGCGAAGGCCGCCCCCGAAAGCAGAAGCAGTGCCGCGAGCGCTGGGAGGCGCATCACGCCCATTGCGCGGCCCATTTCTCCACCAGTGCGGAGGCGAGGGTGTCGCCGGTCCTGCCGGCCCAGGCCTCCATGCGGGCGGCGAGGGCGCGCGCGGTGTCGCGGGTTTCCGGCTTCCCGAAGAGGTTCTCCGTGTCCGGTGCGGCGGCGCGGCGGTCGTACAGCTCCGGCGGGCGCTCGGTGTTCAGGATGAGTTTCCAGTCGCGGGTGACCACGCAGCGCTCGCGCATGGCCGCGTCCCGCCCCTTGCCGGGGGTGTACGGGGTGTTCTGCACGAAGGCCTCACCGCGCCACCCGTCCGGCGCGCCCGACAGCAGGGGCCGCAGGCTCTCCCCGTGCAGATCCTTTGGCGCCGTCACCCCGCAAAGGTCGGCGATGGTGGGGCAGAGGTCGGCGACGCTGACCGGGTCGGTGACGCGTTTTCCCTCCGGAAGGGTGCCCGGCAGACTGACAATCAGCGGCACGTTCGCCGCCTGGTCGTAGCAGAGGCGCTTGTGGTGGTCGTTCCAGCGGAAGGGGAAGTTTTCGCCGTGGTCGGAGGTGAACACCACCAGCGTGCGCTCGCGCAGGCCGAGGGCGTCGAGCTCCGCCAGCACCCGTCCCACGTTCCAGTCAATGCGGTTGACCATGGCGTGGTAGACCGCCTGCTCCTCCGGGTGGATGCTGTCCCGGTACAGGGCGATGTTTTCTTTGGGGGCCTCCTTGGGCGTGTGCGGGGGGTAGAAGGAGAGCCAGCAGGCGAAGGGCCGGTCCCGGTTTTCGCGCAGGAACGCCAGGGCGTAGTCCGCCTCCACGTCCGGGCGGTATTTCCCGACCAGGCGTTCCCCCTTCGGGACGGACGGCGGGGACTTCTTCAGCCGCTCCCGGAAGGCGCTGTCG
>JAKPUV010000571.1 GCA_029554925.1 Candidatus Hydrogenedentota bacterium
CCCCACGCCCACAGGCTATTGAAGGTTCAACACCACCCGTTCCCGCCAAGCCTGCATCTCGTCGGATACGCCGGGCCATTCCTCGCTCAACAACTTGCGGGCCTCTTCCGCGCGGCCTAGCCTCAGGAGGAGGTGGACGCGCAGGACGGCGGTTTCGGGGGCGTTGGCGGCGGCGAGTTGGTCGTATTCGCCGGTGAGGTCTTCGAGCCGCTTGGTGAAGGGGGGATTGGGCGACAGGACGTGGCGCGGAGGCGCGCCGGGGGCGCATTGGACGGCGCGCGCCCAGGCGGCGACGGCGGCGGCCTGCTGCCCGTCGGCCCATTCGGCCTCGCCGAGGGCGAACCAGATTTCGGGCCACGGCGCGGCGGCGCCCTCGGCCAGGGCGCGGAGGCGGTCGGCGGCCTCCGCCGTCCCCCCCTGCGCGAGGAGCATTCGGGCGACGCCAAAGCGGGCCGCCGCCTCGGGTGTGACGGCCATCCCGCCGCCGCCGACCATGCGCTCAAGCAGGAAATCGAGGTCCGCGGCCAGCGCCGCCTCGGCGTAATAGGACGACCGCGACAGCCCTCCCCCCGCCTCCGCGACCTGCTGCGCGGCGGCATAGGCATCGTGCGCGCCAGTCCAGTAGCCGCGGGCCTCTGCCGCCAGCCCGGCCTCCATGCGCTCGGCGAAGGTCTCCGTGGTCCGCGTGAGCCGCTGGAAAGTGACCTGGTTCACGCACACGAGTCCGGCCAGCGCGAGAAGCAGCACAGCCAGGATGGGGGTAAACCGGAGCACGAGTGCCCTCTTGGTCCCCCCTTCAGGGGGGTGGCCGCGTCTTCGCGGACGGGGAATGTTCTTAGTGCCCGCCAGCGCCTCGGAATCCGGAACATCCCCCGGTTCGCTACCGCGAACCACCCCCCTGAAGGGGGGACCAAGAGCCGCGAAGCGCTCAGGACCGACTTTCAGGGCGGGCGCGGCAAGCAGCGCGGCGAGGAAAGGGAACAGCGACAGGGCCTGGAAGGGCTGAATGGCCAACATCCAGAACAGCACGCCGGACGACGCGAGGGCGACTCCCCCCAGCCGCACACGGGCGGGGTCGCCGGACCGGAGCAAACCGCTGCGGATGCCGGACACGACGGCCCCCCAAAACCACAGATACCCCGCCAGCCCCAGCACCCCCGTCTCGAAGAGGAGCAGCAGCGGCATGCTGTGGATGGCCGTGCCCATCCAGACATGGCGGTCGGCGGCCGCGCCGATGACCGCGGGCGCGGCGCCCAGCCCGCAGCCCGTCAACCAGTACTCGGGCAGCAGCCCGAACGCGAGCCGGAAAACG
>JAKPUV010000070.1 GCA_029554925.1 Candidatus Hydrogenedentota bacterium
CAACACCAGCGACGTGTATGACAGCGACACCGCCTCCGCCGTGGCCGGCGTGCAGGCCGAGTCCGGCCTGAAGATGGACGGCAAGGCCGGGAAACAGGTGCGCATGGTGCTCATGGCCTGGACCGCCGCCAACGGCGCGCCCAGCCTCCGGCCCCGCGCCGTCACTGCGGAGGCCGCCGCCGCGGAATCCACAACGACTCCGGCGCCCGCCCCGGCGACGGTTTCCAAGCGGACGGATGCCCCCGCCAAAGAGGCGACGGCCTTTCCGATCATCACCCCGTCCAGCGCGCCGCCGGTCCCGGAGCAGACCACCGCGCCGGAAACGCCCGCCCCGCAGGAGCCTCCGACCCCCGAGTCACCGGCGCCGCCGGAGACGCCCGCGCCCGCGCCCGAACCGGTCCCCGCGGAGACGCCGCCCCCCGCGGCTGCGTCGGATCAGGATGACCGCCGGGCCGGCGGGGAGACGCTGGTGGAGGTAAAGGAGCTTCCCAGCCCGTTCCAGGAGTCGCTGCCCCCGGCGCCCCTCAATGCCGGGGAGAAGACGCAGACCGAACCGGTCGCCGGAAGTCTCATTCTCATCCCCAGAAGGCATGCCCCCGCATGAGGGCACGGAGGGTATCCGCCCTGGAAGGGAACATCCGATGAGTTCCATCCTGGACGCCCTGAACAAGATGGAGGAGGACCGCGCCCGCGCCGAGGCGCAGGGCGCCGCCGACGCGCTTCCCCTGGAACCCGAAGAGGCCGCCCGGGAACTGCTGGCTGGTCCGCCCCGGCGGCGCGGAGGCGGGGAGCCCTCTTCCCTCAAGCCCTTCATGATGGTGGTCGGTGGCGGCATGGCGTTTCTTCTGACCGTCACCCTGTGCGTGGTGGTTGCCGTGGTCGCCGTCCGTTACCTCAACGCGCCTTCGGCCCCCAGAACCCAGACCACCTACGCGGTTCCGGCGCCGGTTGCCCCGGCGCAGCCCGCCACACCCCCCGTGCCGGAACCGGTGTCCGCCCCCCCCGCTCCGGAGACCGCGCCTCCGCCGGAGCCGGTGTCCGCGCCGCCCGCGGCCGCCGAGCCCGTGCAGCCGCCGCCCGCTCCGGAACCAACGCCCGCGCCGAAGCCTGAGCCTGTCGCGGTGGCGGTCGAGCCCGCGCCTCCAGAGCCGAAGCCCCTTCCCGCGCCGAAAGCACCGGAACCTGAACCGGCCCCCCCGGTGGAGACCGCGGCGCCCACGCCCACGCCCGTGTCGGCGCAGCAGGAAAGCATTCCCCTGCCGAGCGCGTTTCCCGCCGCACCGGCGGCGGTTCCCGCGCCGGCCCCCGCGCCGGTCGTGGAGACGCCGGCGCCGCCCAAGAGCCGCGGGGCCGCCCTCACGGAGGAGGAGATTAACGCCCTGCCGCGCCTCGGCGAGCGCGAGCGTAGCCGCCACGGCCTCACCGAACTGCGCCTCAACGTGCTGCGTGTGGCGACGCCCACCCAGCCCGAGCCGTCCGCCATCATCAACCTGAAAAAAGTGTATGTCGGCGAGGTCATCCCCGACACGCGTGCCCGCCTCATCGGGGTGCAGTCGCGGTCCATCGCCATTGAAATCGAGGGCACCGGGGAACGTTACCGGGTCATGTGACGCGCGTTGACAGGACGCGCAGGAGACACGCGATGAAGAAACCGGCTTTCGTTGTGACACTGCTGGCCCTTGCGCTTGCCGCGGGCTGCGGCGGCCCGTCGTCCGCCCCCCGGGAGGGCGGCGCGGAGACGCTTGACATCGCCGTCATTCCCAAGGGGCTGACCCACCAGTTCTGGGTCACCGTGCGCGCCGGCGCGGAGGCCGCCGCCGCGGAGATGGGCGCCAAGGTGATCTGGCAGGGCCCCACCAAGGAGACCGAGATTGACCGCCAGATCAACATCATGCAGGACATGATCAACCGCGGCGTGGACGGCATCGTCATGGCCGCCTGCGACGAGAACGCGCTGGCCACGGCGGTCGCCCAGGCGGATGCCGCCGGGATTCCCGTGGTCACTTTCGACTCCGGCGTCAAGTCGGACATTCCCAAGTCCTTTGTGGCCACGGACAACGTCGCCGGGGCGAAACTCGCCGCCGACACGCTGGCCCAGCTCATGGGCGGCGCGGGCGAGGTGGGCCTCATTCCCTTCGTGCCCGGCGCGGCCACTTCCGAACTGCGCGAGAAGGGATTCAAGGAGGGCCTGCTGGCGCATCCCGGTCTCAAACTCGCCGCCACCAACTACTGCCAGAGCGACATCGCCCTGGGCATGAACGTCACCACGGACATGATCACCGCCTTCCCCGCCCTGGGCGGCATCTTCGCCGCCAACGAGCCCGCCGCCATCGGCGCGGCCCAGGCCCTGCGCGGTCTCGGCAAGGTGGGCGCGGTCAAGCTGGTCGCCTTCGACGCCTCCCCCGAGCAGATCGCCGCCCTCAAGGAGGGCGTCATTCAGGCGCTCGTGGTGCAGAACCCCTTCAAGATGGGATATGAGGGCGTCAAGGCCGTCATTGCCGCCGTCAAGGGCCAGGAAGTGCCCAAGGTCATTGACACCGGCGTCACCATCGTCACCAAGGAGAACGTGGACACGCCGGAGGTGCAGGCGCTTCTCAGCGGGAAGGCCCCGGATGCCAAGTGACCCGCCCCGCCCCTGTCCGCCGCTGGTGGACGCCCACTGCCATCTGCTGGCGGAGGAGTTTGGGGGCGGTCCCGGCCCGGTGCTGGGGGAGGGCAGGGCGGCGGGCATTGTCCGGTTTGTGACCGCCGCCGTGCTGCCGGAGGAGTGGGAGCCGTCGCTGGCCCTGGCCCGCGCCCATTCCGATGTTTCCTGCGTGCTGGGGGTGCATCCCTGGTACTGCGGCCGGACTTCCCCCGAATGCCTGAAGAGTCTTCCCGAAGCCCTGGAGCGGGGGGCGGTCGGGGTGGGGGAGATCGGGCTGGACACCGTCACCGACCGGACGCCTTTTGACCTGCAACTCGACTTTTTCCGCCGTCAGCTGGCCGTGGCCCGGGAAATGACTCTTCCGGTGGTGCTCCACTGCCGGAAGGCCTTCAACGAGACCCTGGCGGTGCTGAAAGGGGAGGGGGCCCCCGCCCGGGGCGGACTGGTTCACAGTTTCGCCGGGAGCGCGGAGGTGGCCGAATCGTTCATGGAGCATGGATTCATGTTCTCTCTGGGCGGCATTCTCACCTATCGGAACAGCCCCCGCCGCGCGCAGGCGCTTCGCCGCATTTATCCCGATGCGCTGCTCTTGGAGACCGACGCCCCGGACATCCCCCCCGTGGAGCGGCACGGGCTAGGCCCCAATACCCCCGCCAATATCCTCTACAATCTGCGTGCAGCCTCGGAAATACTGGAGGTTTCCGAGGAGGAAATCGCCTGCAAAACGACAAATAACGCCGAAAAACTGTTTGGATTCCGCCATGAACCCGCGTTTTGAACGTACCGCACGGCTGGTGGGTGAGGAAGGGGTGGCCCGTCTGGCTGCGGCCAGCGTGATGATTGTCGGCCTGGGCGGCGTTGGTTCTTATGCGTTTGAGTCGGTTTCTCGCGCCGGCGTGGGACGCCTGATGCTCGTGGACAATGACCGGGTGGACATCACCAACCTCAACCGCCAACTGCTGGCCCTGGACTCCACACTGGGCAGGCCGAAGGCGGAGGTGGCGCTGGACCGCCTGCGCGACATCAACCCGGAGGCCCGGGGAGAGGCCCGGGTGCTGTTTGTGGACGAGGGGAATGTGGCCGCC
>JAKPUV010000588.1 GCA_029554925.1 Candidatus Hydrogenedentota bacterium
AGGCGGACATCGGCCCGGTGAAGAGCTGCATCTCCATTGGGCCGTGCCACCTGGAGGAGCACCACCCCGACCTGTTCTGGTACGGGGTGCACCCCACGGAGGCGCTGTTCACCGTCATGGGCGCGGGGTGCGTCTCCGTGACGCGGACCACGTCGGCGGACACGGACGTCGTCACGGGCCTGTGGGCCGACGGCCGGGTCGGCGTGCTCTACGGCATCCGCACCAGCGGCACGCCGCACAAGGTGGTGATTTTCGGCGAGAAGGGCGTCAGCGAACAGGAGAACAGCGGCGACTACGCCAACCTCGTCGTCGAGGTGGTGAAGTTCTTCCAGACCGGCGCCGCCCCCGTCTCCCCCGAGGAGACCCTGAACATGTTTGCTTTCATGGAGGCGGCGGACGAGAGCAAGCGCCGGGGCGGCGCCCCGGTGACCATCGAAGAGGTGATGGCCGCCGCGGGGAAATGACCCCCGCGACGGATCCAAGGGAGCGGTGCGATGAGGTCGGCGGTCTGTCTTGTCCTGCTGTTGTCGGCCGGGTGCCTGACGCTGCCCGGATGCGGGGCCCTGTTTCCCCCGGCGTCGGTGACGGACCTGACGGTGGACACGGGGCCGGGGCGGGTGACGCTGACGTGGACCAATCCCGGCGACCGCGATCTGGCGGGCATCCGCGTGATGCGGCGGTCCGACGCCTACCCGGTGTCCCCCGAGGACGGCATGCTGGTGTACGACGGACTGGGCACCACCATCACAGAGACGGGGCTCGCCCCCGGGGCACGGCTTTTCTACGCCGTGTTCGCCTATGACGGATACGGAAACCACGCGCCGGCCGCCGGGGTGACGGTCACGGTGCCGGGGGCGTAGGGGCGGAGAGGCAGAGGAGACCAGACGTGCAAGAGATGACGCGCCGCGGTTTTATCGCGGCAGGAACGGCGGGCGCGCTGGGCGGCGGCTGGCTTGCGGTCGCACAGAACACGGCACCGCCTGTTCCGCTGACCGTGGCGGTGATCAACGACCTGCACATCACGAAGCCGGAAACCACCGCGTTTCCCGATGCGGCGGTGGCGGCCATCACCAATGACGGCCGGGTGGCGCTGACGGTGGTGGCGGGCGACCTGGTCGGCATGGCCTGCAAGTCGCAGATGGAATGCGCCGCGGCCTGCGTCAAGCGGCTGAGGAAGCCCTTTCTGGCCCTGCCGGGGAACCACGACGTGCTGCCGATCCCCACGCGGGGACTGGTGGAGTTTCAGCGCGGTTTCGGCGAGCCGCACTGGACCCGCGGCCTGGGCGGATGGACCCTCATCGGGTTCAACTCCTGCGAGGGCATGGAGAGCGATGTGACGGTGCCCGTGGGCGAGCTGGACTGGCTGCGCGCCCGGCTCGCGGAGACGGACCCCGCCCGGCCCCTCGCCCTGTTCTGCCA
>JAKPUV010000589.1 GCA_029554925.1 Candidatus Hydrogenedentota bacterium
GGAATGGGTGGAGGAGCGCGCGGGCGACCCCTACCTGCTTTGTGTGCGCCTGCGCGAGCTGCGCAACCCCGTGCGCCTCGCCCGCTACGGCGAGGGCTTCCTCGGCAAGGGGCGCACCCCCGCCCCCGTGGACATCTACGACACCGCCCTGCTCGACGTGGACCGCCAGGTCGGCGCGTTCCTCGCCCGGGTGGAGGCCGCCGCGCAGGGGCGCCCCCTGCTGGTCGTGGTCACCTCCCTCTACGGGCTCGACTTCACCGAGCCCGACCGCGGGTCGTGGCGGCGCGGCGCGGCGGGCAGGCCCTCCCTCCGCGAGTCCTCCCTGCGTGTCCCCCTGCTGGTGCGGATCCCCGGCGAGGGGGGCCGGACCCGCAAGACCCCCGCCTCCCTGGCCGACGTGCTGCCGACGGTCCTCGCCCGCGCGGGCGTGACCCCGCCCGCCGGCCTCGACGGCGACGACCTCCAGCGCCAGGGCGACTTCCGCGACCTCATCTCCGTGCAGGGGAACCCCATGGGCCTCTCCGTGCGGTCCGGCCGCTGGCGGTTCACCTGGCAGTCCGGCCTCGACCCCTTCACCCTCGCCTCCACGGGCGCGGAGTCCGTCGTGGAGTTCATGGACGTCTACCAGTTCCGCGCCCAGAAGGCCGGCGCCGACGCCCGCACCAAAGAGCCAGAGCTCGCCCGCGAATTCCAGCGCCAGCTCGACGCCTTCCTCCGCGCCCACCACGCCGCCCAGACCGTGCAGCCCCCCGAACCCGGCCCGGCCCCCGCGCCTTAACAAGAAAAGAGGCCTGACACATCGCTGCACCAGGCCTCCGCGGAAGGAGAAACGCCCCACTTGGGCGTTGCCACCCCAATTTTACCATATTCCCGGAAAAAGCAAGGGGGCGGAGACGCCCGAAAAACCGGGCCCCCCGGCATTTCTCCCGCCCTTTTTCCTGTTGACACGGGATGACGCCGGGGGTACCATGGAGGCAGGAGCGGATCATGGCGGACATGCTGACACATTCCACCGTGGCGCAGTGGCTGCCCGCGCGCCCGCGCGACGCGCACAAGGGGGTCTTCGGCCACCTCCTCGTGCTGGCGGGGTCGCGCGG
>JAKPUV010000593.1 GCA_029554925.1 Candidatus Hydrogenedentota bacterium
GTTTCGGAGGCGACCAGATGCTGCATGGACTGCTCCGGCTTCACCCACGGTCCGCCGGTGCCGCACCATCCCGGTCCGGCGGCCAGGGCGATTTCGAGGCCCAGCCGGTCCGCCTCGGCGAAGGCGTGGCCGAGCATCTCCTGCCACTGCGGCCCCATGAACTCCACGGGGCCGCGCTCCACGCCCACGTCCACCTCCATGTAGATCGCACCGCCGATGCCCGCCGCCTTCATGGCCTCCAGATCCGCGGTGATCCCCTCGCGGGTCAGGTTGCCGTCCATGAAAAACCAGTAGACCCACGGCCGCGCGCTGTCCGGCGGGGAGACGAAGGCCTCCTCCAGGGGGTCCGTGAACTCTGCCGACGCCAGGGACGCGGCGAGCAGCAGCAGCAGCGCCAGTCCCGCGCGTCCGGGGCACCCTTGATTCCGCATGTTCATTCTGGGCCTCCTCATTGGGGGTGGTTTCCTGAAAGGTCTATTGCTCCGCCCGGGCCGCCGCGACCTCCTCCGAAGGCAACTCCTTCCGGAAGGCGTCCTTGTACAGTCCAATCCGCTCAAAGGGGATGACAGGGACGCCCGCCCTCCGCGCGGCGGCGGTGTTCATTGCGAAATCGCCCCGATCCGGCGCGGCGAAAAGGGACGCGGGCGGGTCCGTCAGGGTGTCTTCCTGCACGACGTTCTTGGGGGCGCGCAGGGTGAGCTTGCCGCAGTTGAGGGCGATGTTCCCCTTCAAGTGGTTGCGGTTGGCGTTGTCCCAAAGCCCGGAATACACCGGGTACCGCTGCGCGTAGAGGGCGGGGTCAATGGCGTCCGACTCAATGCGGGGGGTGATGAACTCCCGCCAGCGCTCCTCGCCCCAGGGGGAGAAGCTGACCGCGGCCTCGCAGTCCGAGAACACGTTGTTCAGGAGCAGGTTGTCCTTGCCGCCGTGGATCTGCACGCCGCCAAAGCCGGTCTTGCCCGCCGACGCCTTGTGGAAGATGTTCCCCTCAATGAGCACGCCGGAGATGGCGTCGTCGAGGCGGATGCCCGCCTGGCCGCAGCCCAGCTCCGCGGCGGCGTCGCGGCGCCAGTTGCCGAGGTGGTGCCAGTAGTTGTGCCGGTAGACATTGCCGAGGAAGGTGGGGTCGCCCCACATGTCCGCGCCGCCCTGGTCGTCCGACTCCAGCAGCACGTTGTGCGCCTCGTTCAGCTCGATGAGGTGGTCGTTGCCGTTGACCCTCAGGGCGCTGCTGTTGATGTGGTGCATGAGGTTGTGCGACACGCGGACGCCGACGCCTCCCGCGAGCACGGCGGGGGTGTAGGTGTGGTCTATCCGGGACAGGTGGTGGATGTGGCAGTTCTCGACGAAGTGCCCGCAGGGCTCCAGGGTCTTGCGGTCGCCGCCGTGCAGGCTGACCCCGCCCCGCCCCATCGAATAAATGTCGCAGGAGAGCACCCCGTGGTTCCGGCCGCCCGTCACAAGGAAGGCGTCCCCCCCGCAGCGGCGGACGGTGCATCCGGCGAAGACGACGTCCTCGCCGCCGGCCACCCGGACGGCGTTGCCCGCGCCGAGTTCCCAGGTGATCCCGGCGAAGCGGACATGGGCCGCCTGGTCCATCGCCGCCAGCGGCCCGGGAAACAGGGAGAGGAGCACCTCGGCCCCCGCCGGGTCGGACGGCGGAATGAAATAGACCACCGCGTTCCGCCGGTCGAGCCACCACTCCCCGGGCATGTCCAGCTCGGAAAAGAGGTTGACGGCGTAGTAGCGCGCGCCCTCGCGGTAACCGTAGGTGTGGAAGGGCTCCGCGAGGGTGACCTCGCGGGTTTCGGGGTTCACGCCGGCGATCCGCTCGTAGGAGTCGGCCCAGTCGAAGAACCAGTAGCCGTAGAGAAAGCCGTCGGGTTCGGCGGCCCAGCGGGCGTGCCGGGGGTCTTCATACAGGAAGCGGCCCGTCTTGCTGCCCTTCATCCCGTGGATCGTGTGGCCGTCCTCCACCAGGGGCCGGCCCGCGGCCAGCATGCCCGTGTTCGGGTAGCGCGCCATCGTCATCGGCTCCCCGTTGAAGAAGAGTTCGGGGACCGGATGCGTGGTGAATCCGTTGCCGCTGGCCATGCCGCCGAGGACCAGCGGGGGCATCGGCGCGACGCCCAGGGGCTTCAGGTCCAGAAAGACCGCCTTCCCCCGGGCCTCCTCCGGCAGGAGGGCGAGCCGTTCCGCGTCCTCCAGCGGCCGGAAGCCGGACAGCCGGAGGCCGCCCGAAAAGACCGGCGCCTCCCCCTTCGCCGCGCGGAACACGACCGGGGCGTCGGCGGTGCCGGAATCCTCCGCGCCCAGGGCAAAGGTCTGCGACACGGGATACACGCCGCCATGCACCACCACCTCGGCCCCCGTGTCCGGCAGGGCATTGGCGGTGCGCAGCGCGCGCAGCCGGTCGCGCGCGGCCTCCAGCGTGGCGAAAGGCGCCCCCGCCGACCCGTCGTTCGTGTCCGCGCCGTCCGGGGAGACATGCAGCGTCATCCCCGGCGCGCGGCGGGGCAGCACTTGGTTCCCCTTGGGGTCGGACACCGTCGCGCAGGACGCGAGCACCAGAGCCGCCGCCAGCAACACGCCATTTCCGCCAAGACAAGCCTTCATGCGAGCATTCCTTTTCTTAGGGGTCTTCCGATGCGTCCCGACGTTTTCACCGGCCGGACACCCGCCGATGCTCGCGTCAGGGGGGGAGTTGTGTCATTGGACAACAAACGCATTCTCCAGCACGCGAAGCATGTCTTCGGGGGAGAGCACAGGGCCCCCGCCTCCGCCAGCCAATGCCTGCAGGATCCCCGGCCACTCGGGGGAATCCATGGAAAAGTGGTCGAGAAACCGAAGCAAGTCCATGCGGACGTTTTCCGGCACAGAAACGGGGCTGGCCGGGGTCAGCAGCTGGCAGAGCCTGAAAAACATCCGTTCGGTGCTTCCTGACATCCCGCTCATCCACCGCGCCGCCCTGGGCCTTTCTTTCGGTCAGATCAACCCATGCCCTTGCTTTGAGCAGAATGAGACCCTCCGGCTTGAGCATGGGCAAGCCGTCTTCCTCCTGGACATTTTCCCGCACAATCCCATAATACGCGTCGTCCATCAGAATGGCGGACAGGCTGGAGATGTCTTCCCCGCCCGGAATCGGTGTCATTCTCGGGGCTCCCGCCCGCTCCAGCCAGTGCATGGCGGCGACGCCCCCGATCAGGACGTATTGCCCGCGCTCCTCGCGGAAATGATCCCTAAACCGGGCCAAACCCTTCACCATGTCCGTTGTTCCATCCTGTCCGCAAGCGCCGCCCGCACGCGTTCGTCCGGGTCATCTTTCAGGCTCAACCACAGGGAAAGATCATCCACTGCGGGGCCGTCGGCGGTCAACCGGGGCGCATAGGCCCAGCCTTCGAGAAGGAGCGGGGCCTCGTCCGCGTCCAAGATCTCCCGCACCACGCCTTCCGCCACCAGCCGCTTCGCCTCGCGGTTCGAAACCGCCACCGTCCGGGGACCGTTATACGACAGAAGTGTCTGCCGGGACAAGGCGGTGAGGCCCGCTTCGGGAGCGGTGCGGCCCCCTTCGTCCGCTTCCCCGACCGGGTACCGTCTGACAACGGGGGAGCGCATGCGCGCATGCGCGCGTTCCCAAAGCGCGCGCGGCTCCAAATCAAACCGAACCACGCGGGCGCGGCCCTCGGGCACCTTCACGCAAAGCCCCAGCGCTTCAAGTTCCCGGACCCCAAGGGTGACAGCCATGGCCGTATAGTCCAACGCCGCGGCAATTTCCGCAAGCGGCCGCCCCTCCATCCCGCCGCGCAGAAGGTGCCGCAGCACAATCAGCTGGGCGATCCAGCTCATGGAGGCCCGCGGAGGCGGTGGGGGGGCGGTGAACGTCTCCCGGAAGTCCGCCGGGAACATCGGAAGAAACAGTTGCCTGCCCGGCGCGACGAAGGGAACCCGCGCCTGCACCAGCCGTCTGCGCTCGTGGGAGGCGATGTCCGGAATGACGGGGATCACCTCGGCCTTCAGGTGCGCGGCGAGGGTTTGGCGGTCTCTCGTCACGCGGGAAAGCCCCATCCGGGGGGGACCCAGCGGGAAAGCGAAAATGACCCCGCGCCCAAGCAGGGTTGCCCGTTCCACCCGCCAGGAACGGCTCAGATACACGGGCAGGCCCGCCAAGTCGGCAGCGGACAGCGTTGTCATCGCCGGACGTTCGCCGGTGACCTGCTCAATGTAGTTGGCAACGGCGGTTACGGTATCCATGGCATTCTTGGCCTCTATCAAGCGCCTATCGCACGATAAAATAACATATTTTATCGTGTGTTTCAACTTTATTTTCTGACGGATTGTCAGCGGGGTGGGTGGGACCGCGACATTGCGTGCCAGCGAACACCGCAGTTCGAGGGGGCGCTCCGTCCCCCGCGAATGCGGCAAAACACCCTGCTTAAGGGGGGAAAGTTGCAGAAAGGGGCCCCGGGGGCGTAGTGTTTTCCCCCAGCGACGCCGAAGAGGCGGCTTCCGGACCGCGCCCCCGTCGGGCGGGGACGCGGGGGCCGTGACGGCAGT
>JAKPUV010000071.1 GCA_029554925.1 Candidatus Hydrogenedentota bacterium
TTGCGGTCTGGCTGTCGCGGGCGACGGCGAAGGGGTTGAGCCACACGCTGGCGGTCATGCCGCGCCGGTGGATCTCGTCGGCCATGAACTTCATGCCGCGGGGAAACTTGTCCGGATGGGCCTCCCAGTCGCCCAGGGCGCTCTCCCAGCCCGCATCCAGGGCAAAATGCGTCCAGCCGTGGGGCTTCAGGGTTCGGTCGAGGGCGTCCAGGTTCTCAAGCATGTTCTGCTCGTTGATGTCCTTGTGGAACTTGGCGCTCCAGGGGTCCCAGCCGTGGGGGATGAAGGCGGGCGCGTCCGGCCCCCCGCTGACCGCCGCCGCCGCGCGGCCGAATCGGTCCAGCCCCGTGACCGGGTTGGTCTCGGCAACGGCGATGTAGAGGGTCTCGGAGGCCAGCTCGCCGTCCGGGGCCACCTCCAGGGGTGGGTCGTACACGCAGTCGCAGGAAAGGCGGTCGAAGGCGTTCTCCGCCGCCTTTTCGCCCCGGGCGAGGGAGAACTCGGTCCACGCCCGCCCATGGGTGAGGAATCCCGCGATGAGGGAGCGGCCCGAAACCGGGTTGTGCGCGGCGATGTTCCATCCGGCATGTTCCGCGCCGCCGCGCGTGACCTTTGCGTAGTCGTTGAAGTCGCGGAAGAGGGAGCCGTTGTCCAGCACGAGGGTCTGGGCGGCCTGCGGGCCGAGAATGCACGCGCTCTTGCGCGCCGCCCCGACGGACCACGGGGAGAGCCGCGCGACGCGCACGGGCTTCTTGCCCGTGTTGCGGTAGACCATTTTCACGGTGAGGAAGGGTTTGCCGGGGTAGGTGCGGAGGTGCCACTCGCCCTTTTCCCCCACGAAGAGGAACCCCTGGCCCTGGCCCAGGGGGTCGGAGACCGTCGTGCGCTCGGCGTCCTCCGCGTGAAGGCCGAGAGGCCGCGCCTCCTCGTCGTCCCCCGCCAGCAGCACCGTGGGAACGACGTTCGTGAAGACCGGCTCCCCGTTGGCGAAGACCACGTTGACCTGCCCGCTCTTTTGGACGACGACCTGATACTGGTCCGTGGTGACGGTGCGCTGGCTGCGGACCCTCTGCGCGTCCGCGGCGGCGCAGAGCATCAGGACAAGGGCCGCGCACGCGGCCCGGCCCAGTCCATGGTTACGGCTCGTCATGACACGTCCTCCCTGCCCGTTGCGGGCGGAATTTCCCCGAAGCGCCGCGCTGCCCGCCGCGCCGTCATTCCGCCCACTCCACCAATACGGCGTTGAGGGGGGAAAGTTCCAGCGCGAGGCCGTCCGCGCCCGCCCGGGGCGCTTCGGTCCCCGCCGCGCGGGGGTCGGTGAACAGGACGGGGCGGCCCGCCGCCTCGCCGCAGCGCAGCGTCACGCGCTGCGGTTCCGGTGTGTAGTTGACCAGCACCTGGGCGGTCTTGTCTCCGGACCGCCAGCGGGTGGTGAACACCGACCGGAACGGGATGCGCTGGTCCCGGGGGGTGATGATGGGGATCTCGTAATCGCCCGTGACGGGGAAGGGCTTGAGCATGCGGCCGTAGAGGAGGTACGGTTTGCCGGCGCCGCGCCGCCAGGCGTTCAGGTTGCGCATGAGCGCCGCCACGGAGCCGTGGTCGGGACCCTCGGTGTCCCAAGAGCCGCCCCACTCCCAGCACAGTTTTCCTCCGCCTTTCAGCACCGCCGTAAGGAAGTCGCCCTGGGCGAAGGACAGGGCCACGCGCTGGTGCAGGTTGAGCGGCGACCGCGCGAGGTCCACAAACGCGCTCACGCCGTTCTGGTTGCCCATGAAGTTGTTCAGGTACTCGTGGTGGACGTAGGCGTAGGCGGGCACGGGCGTCCCGGCGTGCAGGTTCAGGTGGAAGCGGTTGTCGTTAAACAGCAGATACGGGATGAAGGGTTCGGCGGCGGCGGCCTCGCAGCCGATGAGCACCTTGCGGCCGCTCCGGGCGACCAGCTCCTGGATGCGGCGGTAGATGTCCGCCATGGCGGCGTTCTGCCACAGGCCGGGGCCGGGCGCGTGGCCGTGGGTTGTGGCGTAGCAGCGGTAGCAGGA
>JAKPUV010000606.1 GCA_029554925.1 Candidatus Hydrogenedentota bacterium
GTCGCCGTCGCAGAGGACGCGCCATTCGCGGCCGTCGCGCTCGGCGCGGAGCATGCCGGGCAGGGCGGGGGCGTCTGCGGCGGGGACCTCGGCCCAGCGGAGGAGATGGGTGCGGTGGCGGGCCTTGACCTCGTCCATGGGCATGTCCATGACCACGCGGCCCTGGTGCAGCATGAGGACGTGGTCGGCGACGCGCTCGACCTCGTCGAGGAGGTGGGAGGAGAAGACGACGGTGCGCCCCTCCTCGGCCACGGTGCGCACGACGGCGGCGAGGATCTGCTGGCGGGCGACGGCGTCCAGGCCGGACGACGGCTCGTCGAGGAGCAGCAGCTCGGGCCGGTGGGCGACGGCGGCCAGCAGGCCCGTGCGCGCCTGCTCACCCCGCGACAGGCTGCGAATCTTCGCGGCGGGGTTCAGGCCGAACTCGCCGACCATGCGCTCCGCGAAGGCGGCGTCCCACCCGGGGTAGAAGGCGCGCATGTAGCGGAGGAACTCGCCGACGCGCATCCATCCGGGCAGGTCGCGGTCCTCGGAAAGGTAGCCGATGCGGGACAGGACGGCGGGCGGGTCGTAGGCGGGGTCCGCCCCGAACACGCGCACCGTGCCCGACTGGGGCCGCAGCGCCCCGAGCAGGTGCTGGATCAGCGTGGTCTTGCCCGCGCCGTTCTCGCCCACCAGTCCGAACACGCCGCCCGACCCGACGCGCAGGCTCACGTCCTGGAGCGCCTCCTTCCTGCCGTACTTCCGGCCCAGTCCCGTCACCTCGATCACCGGCGCCGACTCGTTTCCGTTACTCATGACCTTCCTCCTTGCGCGTTGTTGCTCCGGCCGGACGCAGCGCCCGGTCGCGTTCTTTCAGCAGTTCGACCACCACCCCGAGGGGGATGTTCAGGTTTCTCGCCTCCACAATCACGCCGTCCAGCCTCTCCGACAGGATGCGGCGGCACTCGTCCTCCGAATAGGGCACCGGACGGTCGGCCACCCGGGTGCCCGCGCCGCGCCGCGACGAGATGAGCCCGGCGGCCTCCAGATCGCGGTAGGCGCGGACCACGGTGTTCGGGTTGATCACCAGTTGCTGGGCGAGGGCGCGGACCGTGGGGAGCTCGTCCCCCGGCCCGAGACGCCCCGTGGCGATCAGGTGCTTGATGTGACGGACGATCTGGAAGTAGATCGGGGTTCCGTCACTCTGGTTGATGGTGATGAGCATGTGCCGCTCCTTTGCCTGATTGTATCAATAAACTAACACAAGTTTGGCCGTTTGTCAAGGGGGGGCGGAAAAGGTTTTTGGAAAATGCGGCAAGGGGGATGGACGGTATGGACAGAATGGACGAGATGGACAGGGGGAATGGGTCGCCCCCATGTCCTTTGAAATCAACCCTCTGCGTCATCTGCGCAATCTGCGGATGAACGTCTTTTCTGCGGAGGGCCGCGGGCGGGACTCATTCCCCCAGAATGGAGTCCACGTCCCCCGGATGCACCGCGCGCACACCGGTATACCGGAGAATCTTCTCGTCAGCGGTTACCAGGGGACACCGGTGCTCTCTGGCAGTGGCAACGATGATCCGGTCCGCCGGGTCCCCGTGGAAGTCGCCGGGAAGGCGACACGAATCCAGAACGGCGGAAATGGACAGGGGAAGCACACCCACGCCGACCCGCTCGGTGGCGAGGGCCATCCAGTCGTCCAGCGATTGCGGGAACGCAATCCGCCCGCGTGAATGCAGCATGGCGACTTCCCAGCAGGAAAAAACTCTCACGCACACGTCTTGCGGGGGAACTCTGTCCAGAAACGACAAGGCCTTCTGGGACAGGCGATTGTCTTCGGTGATCCACCAGACCCAGACGTGTGTGTCGAGGAGAATCACAGGTCTACGGCCCACTCCCCTTCGGGCAGCGCGGACTCAAAGGGCTCTGCATAGGAATACGGCATTCCCCTGAGAGGAAACCTCTTCGAGGCGTCGTCTTCCCTGACTGAGGTCGGCTGGTCGCCGAATGTGCCGGTGGCCGGGGTGACGGTAACCGGGGTCCCCTCCGGGAGAGCCACCGGCTCATCCAGAATGACGCCTCCGTTTTGCACATGTCCTTTGTACACCAAAACGCTCACTCCTTCATCTGGTCCAAGTATAGCACGTACTGTGGCGGACGGGAAGGGGTCATTCCTCCGGCGGTGGCCCGGGGACGGTGGCGGCGGGGGGCGCGGGGGCGCCGTTGGGGCCGATGAGGGCCACCTGGACCTGGGCGGGCGCGGAGGCGTCCGCCGGGAAGTCGTGGCGGACCATGCGGTAGTCGCCGGGGAGCCATTCGGTCATGGGGGGGGCGGGGCGGAACTGGGCGGGCGCGAGGGCGACCCCGGCCGCATCGCGGGGGGCGAGGGCGATGGTGCCGTTGCCGGGCGCGGCGGCCACGCGGAAGACCAGGGTGAGGCGGAGGCCGCCGCCGGGGCGTTCGCCCCAGGCGTGGGCGGTGAGCCCCAGGGCGTTGCCGAGGGGCTGGGCGGTTTTGTCGGCCTCGGCGAGGAGCGCCGTGAGCCGGGCGGCGGCGTGGTCGGCGTCGGCGCGCGCGGGGAGCGCGCCGGGGGTGTTCAGGGCGGTGAAGAGCGTCGGGATGTCCGCCGTCTCCACCTCTTCCGGCGTCATGGGCCCCGCGCCGGGTTCGGGGTTCCGCGCGAACACGGCAACCAGATACCCCGGCACGGTGGCGCGGCGCGGCTCCTCGAAGCGGTCCAGCAGATGAAAGCCCCGCCCGGTGAGCCATTCCGTCCACGCGGCCTCGCCGCCCTCGCGGCCCGTCTCCAGGGCGAAGACCACGAAGCGCAGGCTGGACAGGAACGGCTCCAGCTCCTCCACCGTGCTCCGGTGCGCGCCGAGGCGCAGCCGCGCCTCCGGCAGGCCCGCGAGGCGGAAGGGGTCGCCGGGGCGGTAATGGGCGTCCTGGAACCCGAACCCGCGCAGGTTGACCACGGCGTAGAGGGCGTCCTGCCCCGGCGCGTCGGGACGGTCGGCGGTCTCGGCGGCCATCACGCCGAAGATGCGCTCGACATAGTTGTCGCGCTGCGGCGCGCCGATCCAGGAATAGGCGAACCCCATGCTCAGGCGGTCCTTGCAGAGGTAGAGGCCCTTCTCGTCATACCGGGCGAGCGACCCGGCGTCGGGGGTGAGGGGCAGGCACAGGCCGCGCAGCCCCGGCACGGGCTGGACTGTCAGCGTAAACCACGGCACGGCGAACACGGCGAGACAGGCACCCTGGCACACCCACCGCACCGCCCGCCGCCGGGGCACGAGCGCGGGCAGGGCCGCGAAGGCGGCCAGCGCGGGCAGCACGGGAAGCGCATAGCGCGGGGTGCCGAAACGGAACAGCAGGGTGAACAGCACCCACGACCCCAGCACCCACAGGCCGAGGAAGCCCGCCATCCGGCGGAACCGGGGCACAGCCAAAGCGGCCAAGAACCCCGCCAGTGCCAGCAGGAAGGGGATCAGGAAAAGGCCGTTGTTGATGACAAAGACGGGATAGCGCGACCACGGCACGGCGGGCCGCAGAACGCGGTCGAGGCGACCGCGCGGGGGCTGGGGTTTCGGCTTGGCGGCGGCCGGTTTTGGATCCTTTTTGCCCCGGGCTTGTT
>JAKPUV010000630.1 GCA_029554925.1 Candidatus Hydrogenedentota bacterium
CGCTGGATCGGAGACGGCGGCGCCGTGAGGGTTCGTTACCGTGACCGTGTAGCGCCCGGCATCGGCCGCCGTCACGTTGGACAGGGTCAGCGTGGCGGTGTAAGCACCGGCGACCTGCGTGTCGTCCACCAGGGCGAGGCCGTCCTTGGCCCAGCGGTAAGTGAGTGGCGCGGTTCCGCCCGCCTGAACGCTGAAGGTCGCCGTGCCGCCCGGTGTCGCCGTACGGTCCAGCGGCTGCGCTGTGATGCTGATCCGGCTGCGGACCCTCACCTCCATGGGGGGCGTCGCGAAGGGAAGCCCGCCGTAGGTCACGGCGCACCAGTACACGCCGTCCGCCGCAGGCGACAGGGTTGCCAGGTCCCACACCGCCGCCGCGGGGCCCATCTGCGCCGCCTTCGCCCCGTTGTCCCGCCACCATTGGCATGCCGCCGCGCGCGGCGCCCCCGCCGCCACCGACGCGTCCAGCACCGGCCCCGGGTCGCCCGCATAGCCCAGCACGCTCCCGGCGGGCGGCGCGGCGAAGCCGGGCCACCACACCACGTCGTACTGCGGCGACACGGCCCCGGCGAAGCCGTTGCCCGCCGCGTCCTGCACGTCTGTGCCGAGGGCGATGCCCGTCAGGCCGTCCGGGTTTGTCCCCGCCAGCGTCACGGTCACGGTGTACGACGGGTCCGCGCCGTCCACGGATGCCGTTCCCGCCAGCGCGCCCGTCAGCGACACATCGTCCGCCGTGAACGTCGGGGCCACGGACTCGCTGAAAACCACGCCGTACCGCAGCACCGCCGCCTGTGTCGGCGTCGGGTCCAGCAGCGTCACCGCCGCTGTCGGCGGGGTCGTTTCCAGCAGGATGTCGTCGCAGAGGGCGTCGGCTGAGACATTCCCCGCCGCGTCACGGAACTGGACACACACCGTCTTCGCGCCGTCGCCCGGCGAAAGGGTCCACGGAGCCGTCCCGCCCGCGGGCTTCCAGCCGCTCCACACCAGGTCCTCGTTGCTGAACCGCATGTCCACAACCCCGGAACCGGCGCCGTCCGCCCAGGTCAGTGTCAGAACCACATCCGGGTTGTTCGTTCTGGAGGCGAATCCGTTGATTTCCACCGTCCCCGTCGGCGGTGCCGTGTCCAGCGTGATGCCGTCGCTGATCGCCGCCCCGGACAGATTCCCCGACGCGTCGCGGTACTGGACGTACACCGTCTTGGGCGCGTCGCCCGGGGTCAGCGTCCACGCGCGGGTGGCCGCGGCCGCCTCCCAGTCCGTCCAGACAAGACCGTCGTGGCTGAACCGCATCTCCGCCACCCCGGACCCCGCCCCGTCGGCGTAGGTCAGGGAGAGGGTCACCAGGGGCGACGACGTGACCGCCGCCCCGCCGTTGATCGTCACCGTGCCCGTGGGGGGCGTGGCCTCCAGCGTCGTCGCCGACGCGGACGGGCCGGGCGCCGTCTCCACCCCCGCCCCGTTGCGGGCCGTCACGTCGAAGGCGTAGGCCGTCAGGCCCGCAAGCCCCGTCACCCTGACGGTGCCCCAGTTCCCCTCGGGCTGCCACACCGGCGCGGTGCCCAGGCCGCCGTCGGCCTGCACCCACTGGCCCGTTGTCGCGCAGCGCGGGGCATACTCCGTGTTCACCGGATTGCCGCCCCCCGCGCCCACGGCCAGGTCCAGCGTGGTGCCCATGGGCCGCGAAAGCGCCGGTGCGGTGGGCGTCCCGGCCAGGGTCCACACCGTAACCGGCGACGTCCGCACGCTGTCCCCCGAAGCGTTTACCGCCGCGACCTGGAAGGTGTGCACCGTGTTCGGCGACAGCCCCGTCTGCGTCCATGAGAACACATCCGGGGCCGTGGTGGTCCGCAGCGTCTCCGGCTCCGACACCCCGGGGTCCGACCACACCCTGAACCCCGTCTCCGCCGACACCGTGTCCTCCCAGGTCCAGGTGATCCAGTCCGTCCCAACCACCGCCCCCGGGTTCGCCGGCGGCATCGGCAGCGGGTTTTCAACAATCCGCGCCACATAGGCGCAGGCAGTGTCCTTAAGCGTCTCCTCCCAGCCGCCGTAGAGCCAGCCGGGCGTATCGGTGACCCCTGCGACAAGAACCGCGCCTTCAACTGAGGCAGCAACATCCGTCGCTGTTCCCCTTAGAAAGGACGCCCAGTCCTTCACACCGGACGGGGAAAGCTGAAGCACGAAAGTGTTGTCCTCCCCATCAAGCCCGTCGGCATCCCAGCCGCCGGTCACCCATCCCGTAGAGCGGGTCGTTCCGACGGCGAAGACTCGCCCGGACGCATCCGCGGCGACTGCCACGCCCTCATCAACCCCCTCCCCGCCGAAAAGGGTGGACCACTCAGGCTGTCCCTCAGGACTGAACTTGGCCGCATACCCGTCCCACAGGCCCTTGAACGAGGTGTCCCCTCCCCCTTCCACCCACTCGCCGCTTCCAGTGATTCCCGTCACGAAGGCGTTTCCGGACGAATCCCCGCAGACCCCCGTCACGATGCCCCCCACGGACCCGCCGAGATAGGTGGACCAGGCATGGCCGCCTTCCGGCGAAAAACGCGCCAGAAATCCGTGCCCGTTTGGGGCCGAATAAACGGTGTTCGAGCCGCCTGACACCCACCCTTCCGACTTCGTGTACCCCGCAACGTAGATGAACCCGTCCTCACCGGCGGCCACGCCTCCTCCCCAGTCCAGAGACGCACCTCCGAGGTAAGTGGACCACAGGTGAGCTCCGGAAGGGGAGAATTTCACCAGAACGGCGTCCATGTTCCCGTTCGGTGTGGTGTCCCAACCGCCGTTTACCCAGTCCACCTGCCAGACGCCTCCGGCAAAATAGACGTTTCCTCCCATGTCGGCGGCAATCCCACAGGGAACAAACGTGTGGTTCCACACGCCTGAAATCCCCACCGCCCCGACACCATCCAGATAGGTGGACCACAGATGCCCGCCGCCAGGCGACAGTTTCGCCAGATATCCGGCCGGTCTTGAGCTGCTCTCGGTGTCCCAGCCCCCGGAAACCCAGTTCCAGGACTCGGTGAATCCCATCGCATACACGTTTCCGGCGCCGTCCACGGCGACGTCCACACCGTAGTCCCCGGTGTCCCCGCCGAGATAGGTGGACCACAGGTGCGCCCCCGCCGGCGAGAGTTTTACCACATACGCATCCTCCCCCCCATTGGCGGTGACATCCCAGCCGCCTTCCGCCATCCCGCACCACCCGGAGGTGATGATGCCCGTCATGTAGACGTTTCCGGCGCCGTCCACGACAAGGCCGTGTTGGTCGTGCAGTGACGAACCGCCGAGGTACGTCCCCCATTGGATGTCCACCGGAACGGGAACGCATTCTGCGGTCAGCATGGCCGTTTCACCGTCGGGGACGGTCACAGACCGCCTGCCCGGCGGGGCGAAGCCAAACATATCCCTGAACTCAACAGACCATTCCCCCGCCTCCAAGTCCGATGCCGTTTCCCCAATGCTTCTCCAACCATTCCGTCCCGCGATCCGCCAGAGGGTGCCCGATGCCTCGGGAGGCTCCACGGCAACCCGGAGATCCCCGGTGCCGTCCGTGTGCCGGACCGATGCGACGAACCCGTCGCCATTTCCGTTGTATGAGTCGTCCCAGCCCCCGTCCAGCCATCCGGCCGCAAAGGTGTATCCCGCGAGATACACGGCTCCGTCGGCACCGGCGGCAATGTCGCACGCGGTGCCCGTGAGAAGCCTGCTCGACCACAGAGTATCCCCGCTGGCGGACAACCTCGTCACGATCTCTTCGCCGGTGAAGTCGTCCGGCGCGGACCACCCGCCCCCCGCCAACCGGAATGGAAGGGCGTGCCCCAGAATGTAAATGCCCCCCTCCCCGTCCACGGCAAGGCGGTAGGCCGCCGTCCCGTCGAGATAGGTGGACCACCTGTGCGCACCCGCGGGGGAAAACCTCGCCAGGAACCCGTCGCTCCCACCGGCATGAAGAAGGTTGCCCCCGCCCTCCACCCATCCGCAGGATTCCGTCTCCCCGGCGACAATAACATCCCCCCCGGGCGCCTCGGCAATGCCACGCCCGACATCCTGACCGGCCTCTCCAAGATAGGTTGACCAGAGATGCGCTCCGGAGGGGGAGAACCGGACAGCAAAGGCGTCACTGTGGCCGGTGTCATATCCGTTGCCGCCGGCATTGTAGGTGGTGTTCCATCCTCCGGAAACCCAGCCGGGGGACTTGGTGGCCCCTGCCACAAGAATGTCCCCCCCGGAGGATGTTGTGACACTGTGCGCATAATCGTCGCCCCCCCCTCCCATGAAGGTGGACCACTGGTGCGCTCCGGCAGAAGAGAGTTTCACCAGAAAACCGTCCTCCCATACAGACCCGCCAAACACGGGGCGCCAGCCCCCGCTCACCCAGCCGGAGGAGACCGTCGCTCCCACAACGCAGACGCCCCCCCAGGCATCCACCGCGATATCATGGGCCAAATCGTCATTCGCCCCCCCAAGATAACTGGACCAGACATGCGCGCCCGCCGGGGAGAGCTTCACCACGAAACCGTCTCTCGGCCACTGCGGATCCCCGTCCCAGCCCCTGTTCCGGACGACGTCCCACCCCCCGCTCACCCAGCCGGAAGAGCTGGTGCTGCCTGACACAAGCACGTTGCCCGCGCCGTCCAGGGCGATGCCGGAGGCATCATCCTCAGACTCGCCGCCAAGGAAGGTGGACCAGAGGTGGTCGCCCGAGGGGGAAAATTTCACCACAAACGCGTCACGTTGGCCGTTCTGCGTGGTGTCCCCCCCTCCGCCCACCCATCCGGAAGAACCCGTGTGCCCCGCCACATAGACATTGCCTCCTCCGTCCGTGGCAACAACGGCGCACACATCCTCCAACCCGCCCCCGACATAGGTGCCGGACATGATTGACGCGCCGCGGACGGCGGGGCATGCCGCCACCAGAAGTGCGGGCAGCGCCCGAGAAAGACACGCCTTTCCCAAAAAACGCCTGACCATTCCCTGCGCCATCATGCGTCCCTCTCCCTCCCGGGCGCCCAACAACCGCCATGCGGAAAAAAGGCGGCTTCACAGCGCCCTGAAGACGTCACCCTCAACCACACATACCAGCCTCCCCCTGATTTCGAAAGACTGCCGAGGAGACGCCGACCCGCCGCGGCGAACCACGCCCCGATGCTTAATGCTATTCTTCCCGAAACTTCCCACCCCTCAGCAAGCCGATAGTCCTCCCGAGTGTACTGGTTTACCTGATGGAACTATACCGTGCTTTTCCGGTTTTGCGCAAACGCCTCCGCCCCCTGCGGGACGGTTTGCCGCTTTCAACCTTGCGGGAAGGGCAGATATGGCCGGATCCCTGGATGATGGGCTGTGATGCACACTCCGCCGATTCTGTTGCCGTTGGGGCATTTTTCTGCGGACGGCGGCGTTTTTCACGGGTGTCGCGGAGTTTTACCGACCGTACGGTAAAGGCTTGGGCATTACTTGAAATGCGGCCGATCGGCGGATTATGCTAAAAGCATGATCGGTCCGGACAGCGGGACGGGCGCGGGCGCGTTTCCGCCGGGCGGCATCCGGTCGGACGTGGCGGAAAGCGTGAAATCGAGAACATTTTCTCGATATAATGTCCCCTGAATGCAGGCGAGAACGCGGTGGCCGGTTTGGATGCGCGCCGCGGGCGGAAAGGCGTTATGGGAACACATGTGATCAAGAAGGGCCTGGACATTCCGCTGGCCGGAAGGCCCGACCAGGGTGTCGTGGAGGAGAAGCGTGTCCGCACCGCGGGCGTGGCCGCTGCGGACTATCCGGGCCTGCGCACGACCTTCCTCGTGCAGGCGGGCGACACGGTGAAGCGCGGCCAGCCGCTGTTTGAGGACAAGCGCAACCCGGGGGTGCTGCACACGGCGCCGGGGGCGGGCGTGGTGGCGGGGGTGAACCGCGGCGACCGCCGCGCGCTGATCTCGGTGACCGTCACCCTTTCCGACGGCGAGATGTCCGGCAATCCGGGCGCCGGCGAGTTCCATCCCTTTGCGGCCTTCACGGGCGCGAAGCCGGAGGCCCTCGACCGCGCGCAGGCCGTCGAGCTGCTGCGCGAGTCGGGCCTGTGGCCCGCGCTGCGCACGCGGCCCTTCAGCAAGACCCCCTCCCTCTCCGACACGCCCCGCTCGATTTTTGTGACGGCCATGGACTCGAACCCGCTGGCCCCCGACCTGGACAAGGCTGCGGAGGGACGGCAGGAGGACCTGGACGCCGGGCTGGCGCTGGTGGCGAAGCTGACGGAGGGCCCGGTCTTCCTCTGCAAGAAGGCGGGGTCGCGGATCGCGCCGAAGGGCGCGGACGCCCGGGTGCGGGTGGAGGAGTTTTCGGGGCCGCACCCGAGCGGGCTGGCGGGCACGCACATCGGCCTGCTGGACCCCGCGGGCAAGGGCCGCACCGTGTGGACCGTGGGCCTCCAGGACCTGCTGTCCATGGGGGCGCTCGCGCGGACGGGCCGTCTGGACACGGCGCGC
>JAKPUV010000648.1 GCA_029554925.1 Candidatus Hydrogenedentota bacterium
CAGGCAGGAAGTGGAAAAGCCCATGTGTCCTCCATCGGCGGGCGCACCCGCCGTCACTCAGTCACCCCTGCGGGACGTCTCGTCCTCCGGCGCACCGGTCCGCTCGTTCAACTGCATCTGGCGCAGGCGCCACCGGATCTCCTCCAGCAACTGCCGGTTAATGCCGATGAGGTCGGCCAGCAGGCTCACCACCACCAGCGCCGCGCCCGTGCCCATGAAGAGCACGCCGAACAGCAACGACTGGATGTTTCCAGAGCCGCGGCCCTGCCAGTACAGGAACAGGAACCGGATGGCCGGAAGGGTGCCCACGAAAAACAAAAAGACGCCCGGAAACGCGAAGAACCGGAAGGGCCGGTAGGTCATCAGGATGCGCACGATGGTGAAGAGGGAGCGCTGGAGGTAGGACGGGATGTTGCGGATCAGCCGCGACGGGCGGAGGTTGGGATTCGTCCGCACGGGCACCGACGTGATGGCCATGTTCTTGCGGCCCGCCTGGATGATCGTCTCCAGCGTGTACGTGTAGTCGCCGAAAACGTTCAGCCGAAGCGCCGCGTCGCGGCTCATGGCACGGAAGCCGCTCGGCGCGTCGGGGATGCTGGTCTTGCTGGCCACCCGCACCACCCACGACCCCGCCTTCTGCAGCAGTTTCTTCAAAGGCGACCAGTGCGCCACCTCGTCAATCGGCCGCGCCCCCACCACGATCTCCGCCTCATTCCGCAGGATCGGCGCGATCAGCGCGGGGATGTCCGCCGCGTTGTACTGGTTGTCCGCGTCCGTGTTGACAATGATGTCCGCGCCCCGCGCGATGCACGCGTCCAGCCCCGCCATGAACGCCCGCGCCAGCCCCCGGTTCGTGCGGAACCGGACCACATGGTCCACCCCCCGCGCCCGCGCCACCTCCGCCGTCCGGTCCGAGGACCCGTCATCCACCACCAGCCACTCCACCACGTCCACCCCCGGAATGCTCCGCGGCAGCGCGGCCAGCGTGACGCCGAGGGTTTCCTCCTCGTTGTAGCACGGGATCTGAATGATCAGTTTCATGGGAGGCATTATACCAGCGCGCCCCCACGGGCGAAAGCCCGAGAAAACGGCAAAGACCAGGCCGCCGGGACGGCAAGGCGGGACCTTCGCGCGCCGCGCGCTACCAGCCCCGCCCCGCCCGGGGGATTTGCCCTGCCGCACTGGGCGGCCGGGACGGGATGCCATCCGGTTCGTCAGGCGCACTCCGGCGGTCCTGTCGGGCTGAGGCCAAGCGAAACCCTATGTTGTTGTTCCGGTTCGACGGGTTGTTGTTGTTCCGATTCGCCGAGCGGCAGTTCTGGGCGTTGTTGTTCCAGTTGCCGCCCCGGATGACCCGGTTCGAGGCCGTTGGATGGCATCCGAAAATCTGCACACACTCCGCCGCCGCATGCCTGCGGAGGCGCCGTGGCGCGCAAAAGCGATCAGGGGCTCCACATGCCGGGCCGTTTCCGTCTCGTCCCACTCACCAGACGCAAGTTTCGCCTGCGCCGCCGCCAGTTTGCGGTGAAAACGCAGACGGCTCCGGCGCGACAGGGTGACCCGGCCGGGAAACACGCGGAAACCCAGGAAGGTGACGCCGCGCGGCAGGGGAACCAGGCAGGGAGGCTTGAGGGAGACGCGCAGTTCGCCCTCCAGAAACGCCGACACCTCCCGCAGCCACGTTTTGAGGGGACCCGGCTCGTCATGGAAGAGGAGAAAATCGTCCATGTACCGGACATAGCCCCGGCACCGGAGCTTTTCCTTCACAAAATGGTCCAGCGTCCCGAGGTAGTGGTTCGCGAAGTACTGGCTGGTCAGGTTGCCTATGGGCACCCCCTTGCCGGGGGCCGTCTCGTAGGAACCAATGATTGCGTCGAAGATTTCCAAAACGCGGCGGTCCTTGAACCGCCGCCGCAGAAGCCCCCGCAGAACCTCATGGTCAATGCTGTCGAAGAAGCGCCGCACGTCCAGTTTCAGGCAGTAGGCGAAGCGCCCGGCGAAGGCGCGCGCCCGCAGCACCGCGCGGTGGGTTCCCTTCCCCGTCCGGCAGGCATAACTGTCGTGAATCTGGTACGCCTCAAACACGTCATGGCAGCGGTTCATCAGCGCGTGGTGCGCCACCCGGTCGCGGAACGGTGCGGCGCAGATGACCCGCTCCTTGGGATCGTGAATGGTGAAAGACGCACAGCCCCCCGGAACAAAGGGGCCGTCCAGCAACTCCTGCCGCAGCGCGGCCAGTTCTTCCTCCAGGCGCGCCCGAAACCGGACAACCTCCGATGCGGCGCGCTTGCCCCGCTGGGCCTTCCAGAACGCCAGCAGCAGGTTCTCCCGGTCCGCAATCTCCGCCATCAGATTACCCGCCCGCTTCATGGGCTGCTCCGTGCGTTATGTAGTCGTTCATCCCCCGCCCCACGTCATTCCCCGCGAAGGCGGGGAACCCAGCCATCCGTCTTTCCCCGCGAAGGCGGGGAACCCAGTCATCCGTCATTCCCCGCGCCGCGCCCTCTGGATTCCCGCCTGCGCGGGAATGACGGAAAGACGCGCGGGAATGACGGAAAGACGCGCGGGTATGCGGTGTTTGACTATCGCTGCGTCTCTCCGGTGTTTGGCTATCACCGCGTCTCTCCCCCGTCATTCCCCGCGAAGGCGGGGAATCCAGCCATCCGTCTTTCCCCGCGCAGGCGGGGAACCCAGCCACCCGTCTTTCCCCGCGCAGGCGGGGAATTCAGTCAGAACCCATCCTCCGACAAATCCCGCCATTCTGGATTCACTTCTTCGATCAGTCTCAGCTTCCATGCCCTGTTCCACTTTTTAATCCGCTTTTCCCGTGCAATGGCGGAGTACATGTCGTCATGGCGCTCATAGTAGACAAGCAAGTGAACGTTGTATCTCTTCGTGAAACCTTCAACAAGCCCTTGTTGGTGTTCCCAGACCCGCCGCGCCAGGTCGCTGGTTACGCCGGTGTATAACGTTCCGTTCCGTTTGCTCGCCATGATGTAAACGACGGGTTCTCTTCTGCTCATGGCTGTCCTCTGGATTCCCGCCTGCGCGGGAATGACGGAAAGACGCGCGGGTATGACGGTGTTTGGCTATCACCGCGTCTCTCCGCCGTCATTCCCGCGCAGGCGGGAATCCAGTCCCCCGTCATTCCCGCGCAGGCGGGAATCCAGCCATCCGTGCGCGGGTATGACGGCACGCCTGTCTTCTTCATTCTTCTCACGTTGTTTGCCCGGTTGTCACTGGGTGGTCCGCCGCAAGGATATCCAAGAAACCCGCGCCGTATTTCCCGGCCTTCGCCTCGCCGAATCCGTCTATCTCGCGCAGTCCGGTGAGCGTTTTCGGCTTTCGCCGGGCCATCTCCGCCAGATGTTCGTTCGTGCAGACGGCATACACCGGCACCGCCTCCGCGTCCGCCAGTTCCCGGCGCCGGTCACGCAGCCGGGTGAACAAAGCGAAATCCGCCTCGCCCAGCACCTCCTTGTAGTCCACCCGGGCCTTCTCCGGCCCTTTCTGCTGCCCGGAGGGCGCGCCGTTTTCAATGTACTCCACACAGAAGGCCCAATACACCGAGCCCCCGTCCCGCACCAGTTCCTTGTGCGCCGTGATGATCCGACGCCCCCTGAGAAACCGGTTCAACTCCTGCTCCCCCTGTTCCGAATCCCCCACAGGCACCACAAAAAACTTGTACATCTTGTTTCATGCCCCAAAATTTTTCCCGCCCGCCCTGCGGGCGGGAAGGATTAAGACCCGCCAACCCGCCACGCTCCTGCGCGCGCCCACGGAAACAACGCCGGCTGCAGCCCGGCTACGCACGGGCCTTGCCCGGCGCTGTTTCCGTTTCTTGGCTTTTTTGTCCTTGAGCCCGACAGAACCACCGGACTGCACCTAACGAACTGAGGCCAAGCGAAACCCCATGCTGCTGTACCGGTACGACGGGTAGTAGCAGTGCCGATTCGCCGAGCGGCAGCTCCGGGCGTTGTAGCCCCAGTTGCCGCCCCGGAGCACCCGGTACGAGGCCGTTGGACTCACCCAGGCACTCCCGTCCGCCGGTGCCCCGGTGTAGTCGCTGTGCCACCAGTCCTCGCACCACTCATACAGGTTCCCGCTCATGTCGTGCAAACCGAAACCGTTCGGCATTTTCCCACCCACCGGCTTGCTGCCATAGTCCGCGTTGTTCCCGCAGTACCACATGTACTGACTGCGCTCCCCGTCATCCTCGCAGGAGTCCCCCACGCCCAGCGAGTCCCCAAAGTAGAACCGGGTCTGCGTGCCCCCACGGCAGGCATATTCCCACTCCGCCTCGCTCGGCAGCCGCAGCGTCGCCGGTCCTTGGCCCGTCGTCGTGATGTGCGCGTTCACCGCCGTGATAAACGCCTGCGCGTCGTCCCAGGAAACATAATAGGCGGGATAATTGGCCCCCACCCCATAGTCCCATGTGTAGCCGCCAGGACTCGTTCCCATCACCGCCAGCCACTGCCCCTGTGTTACCTCATACTTGCCCATGTAGAAGTCATACCCGATAGTCACGGTATGCACAGGCCCCTCATCGCTATCTCGGCTCCGCTCCGTGTCCGGCGATCCCATCTGGAAACTCCCCGCAGGAATACGCACCAGTTCCAGCGGCACATCGCCGGGGAGAACAATGGTCACAGTGTCCCCGCCCGTGCCGCCCGGCCCGCTGGAGACCACGAGACTCACCGCAGAACCCAGCAGGACCCCCGTCCCCGCCGCCGGATCCTGGCTGATGACACTCCCGGCGGGAACCGTCGCGTGATGCTCCTCTGTCACCGTACCAACCACCAGACCCGCCCCCGTGATGGCCGCCTCCGCATCCGCCCGGGGCAGCCCCACCACATTGGGAACCGCCGTCAACGTGACGGTGACACAGTTGGGCACCGTGGCCATGTTGGTCTTCCCATCGCTGCTGGTCACGGTGAGCGTCACGGTGTGGCTGCCCGCCGCCGTGTAGGTGTGATCCGGGTCCTGATCCGTGGACGCGCCCCCGTCCCCGAAGTCCCACACCCATCCGGTAATGGTAGACTCCTTGGTGATCACCGACGCGTCCGTGAACTGGACCTTCAGCGGGGCCACCCCGCTGGTGGGTTCGGCGGTAAACCCCGCCAGCGGCTCCCCGGGCTTGCAGCCCGCGAACAGCCCCACAACCCCCATCAGCGCCACTACTCCCAGAAACACCCGCATACTGCTCATCGAGAGACCTCCGTGTCATCCCCGGCAGGGGATCCTACCGCACCGGACGGACCCGGACACCGGGCCCGTTTCCGTAATTCTACGGTATCCCGTGCCCGGCGTCAAGTCCCGGTTTGCTGTTCACAGGGATGGACAGGATGGACAGGATAAGAAGACGAATCCTGTGCATCCTGTTTATCCATGTCAATTTCTCCGGACGTCGGTGTGGACAAGCGCGAAGACAAGGCCGCCGGGACGGCGGCGGTATGGAACAGCCCATCGCCGGATAAGGAAGCGAACCGGAGCAGGCGCGTTGTGGCCCCGCGCGGTGAAATGCGCGCCGCCAGGTATGAAACGCCGCTCACCCGTCGGGTGATACGGTCATGCTGCGCAACGAAGAGGGCGCGGCAAGCAGCGCCCCTACTTTCCCATGCCCTGGGCATACGTGAAGATACCGGGCCATCCTCCTTTGGGGGCGCTGCTTGCCGCGCCCGACGGAAAGGGACCAAAAAAGAAGGCGGCCCCCGCCTTATTGGGCGGGGGCCGCCGGAAGTGCCGGAAGGATCAGACGTTTTCGGGGACCACGAAGGGGTCGCGGTACTTGCGGGTGAGCATGGCGGTGGCCTCGGGGTCGCCGGTGAACTCGTTCTTGGCCTCGTCGTAGGTGAGGTCGCGGTTGAGCTTGACGGAGATCAGGCCAAGGTGGCACAGGGCGGAGGAGAGGTGTCCCTCGCGGATGGGCGCGTTGACCTTGGAGGGGTCGTTGGCGCGGATGCACTCAATGAAGTTGCCGTAGTGGTCGCCTTCCTGGCTGTTCTCCGGGCCGGGCTCGCCCTTCTCGCCGAGGTAAACCTTGTAGTGCGAGTAGGAGTCAATGACCATGTAGCCCTTGTCGCCGTAGAAGATGACGCCGACCTTGGCGCCCTGCTCGTCGTTGGTGCACCAGGGGCGCACCTCGAAGACGAGCATCTTGCCCATCTTGCCCGCCTTGGGATAGTCGTACGCCGTGGTGATGACGTTCGGGACCTCCTTGTCGTCGTCGAAGATGAGCTTGCGGCCCATGCCGGAGACCTTGGTGGGCAGCTCAACGCCCAGGCCCCAGCGCGCCACGTCCATCTGGTGCACGCCCTGGTTGCCGATGTCGCCGTTGCCGTAGTCCCACATGTAGTGCCAGTTGTAGTGGAAGCGGTTCGGGTTGAAGGGGCGCTCGGGCGCGGGCCCCAGCCACATGTTGTAGTCCACGCCCTCGGGGACCGGGCCGTCGGCCTTCTTGCCGATGTCGTCGCGCCAGCGGTAGCAGAGCCCGCGGGCCATGTACACCTCGCCGATGACGCCCTCGTTCAGCAGGCGGATGGCCTCCTGCATGGAGGGGTTGCTGCGGATCTGGGAGCCGTGCTGCACGACCTTGCCGTACTTCTGGGCCGCCTCGACCAGCTTGGCGCCCTCGAACACGTTGTGGGAGCAGGGCTTCTCGACGTAGACGTGCTTGCCGGCCTGGAGCGCCCAGATCGCCGCCAGGGAGTGCCAGTGGTTCGGCGTGGCGACGGTGACGGCGTCAATGTCCTTGTCCTGGAACAGCTCGCGCATGTCCTTGTAGGTCTTCGGCTTGCCGCCCAGTTTCTCGAGCTGCTTGACGTAGCTGCCAAACTGCTTCTCGTCAATGTCGCAGACCGCCGCCACCTCGACGTTCTTCTGGCCGAGGAGGCCCTTCAGGTGGTCGCGGCCCCGGCCGCGCAGGCCGATGATGGCCACGCGGACCTTGTCGTTCGCGCCGGCCCAGGAGGTCTTCGAGGTGCCGACCATCATCGCCCCCGCGGCGGCGCCCATGGCCGCTCCGCGCACAAAGTTCCTGCGGCTCACTTCCTTGCTCATCGCGCTAAATCCTTTCTGTTGCTTGGGGGGTGCACGGACGGCGCCTTGCCGCCGGGCACCCTGACGGAGCGGCCAGTCTAGCACAGCGCCCCGCGCGGGGCAAGTCCTGCGGGACTGCCCGCGCCCCTTCAGACGCGCTTCGGGGGCGCCGGGTTTCGCCGCCCCCCCGGCGTCACGAGAGCAGGCTTTCGTCCGTCTCCCCGGTGCCGATCAGCTCAAGGATGCGGCCAAAGTCGAAGTTGGACGCAAGTTCCCGGAGCTGGCGGCCCAGTTCGGCGTTGAACCCCTCGACCTCGCCGACGGCCT
>JAKPUV010000672.1 GCA_029554925.1 Candidatus Hydrogenedentota bacterium
GGGCGCGTCGGCCCCCGGCGGAATGACGGCATACAGCCCGCGCCGCACCTGGACAACCCGCCCGGTTCTCCGGTGATAGGCCAGAAGCGACTCCTGCGTTCGTGCGCCCATCTCCCCCCGGGAGGCCAGGTACTCGCCCAACTCCTCACCCGTGAAGACCGGGTGTTCTCTAAAAAACCGGTCATGCTTCATCTTCAGCGTCCTTAACAGCAACTCGCGCTACCCACAGTAATAATATGGGTATCGAGGCCAAATGTCAAGCCAATGGCCTGAAAAATTGACGTCATCCCGCGTTACCCATCTTACTGCATGGGTTTCTCGTGTGTTTGTCAATCTGCGATGTCGGCCTTCCATAAGGCCAACAGGGGCCCGCATTCAGTTGGCGTGGGGCTTCTTCCGCAGGTCTTTGAGGGCCTGGACCGCTTCGGCGCAGCCTTTTTCGGCGGCCGTCTGGAGCAGTTCTTTGCCCCAGGCGGTGTCGCGGGCCACGCCCCAGCCTTTCATGTGGGCAAGGCCGAGAAGATAGAGACCTTCGGGGTCGTCCTGCTGCGCGGCGGTCCGGAGCCATTTCACCGCCTGCTCGTGGTCCTGCTCCGTCCCCTCCCCGAACAGCAGACTTCTTCCCAGGATGCGGGCGGCCTCGCTGTCGCCTCTTTCCGCAGCGGCCATGAAGAATGCCAGGCCCATCGAGCGGTTCTGCGGAACGCCGGTGCCTGTGAAACAACACTCGCCCATGCTGCGCATGGCCGGCGCATACCCGTGGAAGGTCATCTCAAACCACTTGACTGCGGCAAGCTCCGGCACCTTGGGAAATCCCCCCCATCCATGCTGCAGCCACAGACAGACTTCATGGAGGGCGGAAAAATCCCCCGTGTGGGCCGCCCAAGCCAGAACCCTGCCCGCCCGCTTCGCGCGCTCTTCGTGGCCCTCCCCCTCCGAGAGCGCCATCTCCCGGCACAGGGCCGGCAGCGCCTCCAGGTTCCCCCTTTGCGCTGTCTGAATGAGCAGCTTCCATTCCGCGGACGCATCCTCCTCCGCGCCATACCCCATCACATGAAGCTCGCCAAACGCCTGCTTCACCATGAGCACCCATTGCGCGCCGTGGAATTCCACCTCCAATGGCTTCACATCAGGCTCGCCCGCCCACCGCTCCGCCAGGGGGGTGGATATTTCCTCGGCGGCCCTGAACAGGCGACAAGCCATGTCCATGTCCCTGGGGACCCCGTCGCCCACCTTGTAGCAGTTGGCGAGATTCAATATCCCCTCCGGGACGCCCGCGTCGGCGGCGATCCGGTACCAGCGCGCCGCCTCCTCGGCGTTCCGCTCCACGCCTGTTCCCGATCGCAGGCACTTGCCGAGGTCCACGGCCGCCAGCATGTGTCCCCCCTCCGCGGCCAGCCGGGCCAGGCGCGCCGACTCCTCGATGTTCACCTGCCCAAAGACCCCCAGGCGGTGCATCTGCGCGAGCTCGTACTGGGCCTGCGCGTGGTTCTGTTCCGCCGC
>JAKPUV010000696.1 GCA_029554925.1 Candidatus Hydrogenedentota bacterium
CCGCGCCGGCGCTGTCGCTGCTGAAGGCGACGCCCTCCTCCAGGGGAATGGCGTCCGCGCACAGGTCGTTGGTCATCGGCGCGATGTACTCCACCAGCAGGGTGTAGGCCCCGCCAAGCTCGTCATAGTCGGCCACGCGGAGGAGATAGGTCTCCCCCTGGTTCAGGGAGGCGGAAACGAAGGACTGGACGCTGCAGTAGTCGTCGTTGTAGGCGACCTGGACCGGCGTGTCGCAGGAGCCGCTGAACACGAAGAGGGTGCTGTCGAAAGAGGACCCGCACAGGGAGACGGTGTAGCTGCCGGTCTCCTCCGGGGTGAAGGTAAACCACACGTCGTTCATGTCGTACCAGTCGTCGTTGTTGTACTCCGTGCCCGCGGCCGTGCTGTCGCCCTCATAGGCGACGCCCGCCTCCAGGGCCACGGCGTTCTCGCAGAGGTCGTTGGGCAGGGGGGTGGATTCCTCGGCGGTCAGGGTGTAGCCGCCCGTCTCCCCGTCATACCCGGCCACGCGGATGTAATAGGTTCCGCCCTCCGCCAGGGGCGCGCGGACCTTGGACTGGTAGTCGCACCAGTCGTCGTTGGACGTGAGCGGAACCAGGGCGCCGCAGTCTCCGGCGAAGACATGCAGCACCGAGTCGAGGGCCGACCCGCAGGTGTAGAAGGCGTAGGTCGCCGTGGCGGGCGCGGTGAACGTGAACCAGACATCCGCGCCCGAGCCGTCCCCGGCGTTGTAGTCCGTCGCCGCCCCGGCGTTGCTCCCGGAGACGGGCACGTCGAGCAACAGGGGCCACGCGTCCGCGCAGGTGTCGTTGAACCCGGCGGTGGTGAAGGTGAAACACAGGCCGCCGTTGTCCGAGGTGGCCGTGTTCCCCGCCGCGTCCGCCACGTCCACGGCGAAGAAGTAGGGCGTTTCCGGGGCGAGCCCGTCCACCAGAACGCCGGGGTTCGCCGCGGGGCCGCCGGCGCTCTCCGCAGTCTGCGTGAGGGCCGCGCAGTCGGTCCCGTAGCGCACCGTCGCCGTCACGGGCTCGTCGGCCTCCACAACGACAACCGCCGAAGTCCCGCCGATGGAGGTTACCGTCACACCGCCGATGACCGGATCCGTGCCGTCTATGGGGACGGTCTTCTCGATCACCGCCGGGCTGCCGGAACCGTCGTCCGCGTCGTTGTAGCGCACCGTCATTTCCCCCCCGTCCAGAACGAACAGCCATTCCGACGGGTCGGCCTTGCCGGTGCTGTAAAGCTGCACGGCCCCGGTGAACTGGGTGACGGCGGCCTTGACCACCGCGTTCAGGGAAAGGGCCTTGGTGTCAAATTCGCCAACGATCTCCACAGCGGCCGACGGGGCGGCCAGCACGTCCTCCAGCGTGATCTGCACGATGTCGGTGGGCTTGTAGGCCTCCTTGTCCAGCGTGATTTTCCCCTCTTCGGGGACATACTCGGGGATGAACTGCGCGAAGGTGGTGGACTTGCTGACCTCCTCGCCCGCGGCGCTGTCCGCGAGCACGTTGGAGTAGAAGCAGGAGGAGGTGGAGTTGAAATTGTAATCCGTTTCCCCCCGGACGAGAATCCCCTCGACGAC
>JAKPUV010000697.1 GCA_029554925.1 Candidatus Hydrogenedentota bacterium
CCTGCGGGGGCCATCTTGACCAGACGCGGGTGGAAGAGCGCCACGGTCTCCACCAGGTCGGCCTGGGCCGCCATGACGGCGTGGATGTCCTTGTACACCATGGGCACCTCGTCGAGCCCCGCCGAGATTACCGTGACGCCGCGCTCGCGGAGCAGGAGCTCCACATCGCGCCAGTGGAACCGTTTCATGGCCTGGCTCCGGCTGACCGCGCGGCCAGCGCCGTGGGCGGCGCTCTCGAGACTTTCGCGGCAGCCCTTCCCCCGCACCACACAGCAGGGGGACGCCATGGACCCGGGGATGATGCCGAGGGCGCCCTTGCCCGCCGGGGTGGCGCCCTTGCGGTGGACGACGACCTGTTCCCCGCCGTGCGTCTCGATCCAGGCGAAGTTGTGGTGGTTCTCGATGTCCAGCAGCACCTCCGCGCCGAGGCGCTCCGCGATGGCCCGGTGGATCAGCTCATGGTTGGCCGCCGCGTAGGCGCCCATGAGCTGCATGGCGTCCCAGTATTCGCGGCCCTCCTGTGTGTCCAGTTCCAGCCACGCGAGGCGCGCCATCTCCTCGGGCAGTCCGCGCCGCAGTTTCTTGGCGAGGGCACTGTAGTGGTCGCACACCTGCGCCCCCGTGCCCCGGCTGCCGCTGTGGGAGAGCAGGGCCAGCCGCTGTCCGGGCGCGAGACCGTTCAGGGGCGCGTCCATTTCCAGCACGCCGAACTCCACAAAGTGGTTGCCGCTGCCGCTGGTGCCGAGCTGCGCCCAGGCCTTGTCCTTGAGCGCGCGGGTCACGGGCGCCGCGGACCAGTCGCGGTCCAGGACGGGGTGCTGCCGCCGCTCCTTGAAGGTGGCGCCGACGCCGAAGCGGGTCTCCGCCGCGATGGCTTCGCGCAGACGCGCCTGGTCCTCCCCCAGCAGGGAGAGCGGCAGGTCGAAGGCGGTGAGCTTCATGCGGCAGGCGATGTCCACGCCGACGGCGTAGGGGATGACGGCGTTGCGCGCGGCGAGGACGCCGCCGATGGGCAGACCGTAGCCCACATGGGCATCGGGCATGAGGGCGCCCCGAACGGCCACGGGCAGGCGGCAGGCCGTCTCCATCTGGGCGATGGCGTTGGGGTCAATGTCCGCACCCCACTGCCGCCAGGGGGCGGGGTTGCCCTCCGGGACCGCGGCGGGGGAGTGTTTTTTCGCGCTCACGGGGCGTCCTCCCCGGCGGGGTAGTGGACCTCCGCCAGGGCGAGTCCCTGGGGCGGCGCGCAGTGCCCGAGAAAGGGCCCGCCCGCCGCGAGCTGGTCGGCGATGAACGACACGGGGAAGCGCCCGCGCGCGATCTCGATCAGCGTGCCGCAGAGATTGCGCACCATCTTGTAGAGGAAGCCGTCGCCGTGGAACTCGATGCGCATGAGATTCGGGGCGTCCGCCGGTCCGCACCATCCGCCAGCCCGCAGCTCCGCCGAGTAGAGGGTGCGG
>JAKPUV010000704.1 GCA_029554925.1 Candidatus Hydrogenedentota bacterium
AGGCGCGGCGTGGCGGCGTAGAGCGCGTCATGCTCCGCCAGCAGCGCGTCGCGCTGCGCCGTGTCGCCCAGGTCGAAGGTCGCGGGCGCCCAGATCCAGTATTCCAGCCCGTAGCGCGCGCAGATCTCGCTCATGCGCACGTTCATCTCCTCGCGCGTCGCCTTCATCACCGGCGACGGCTTGTCCTGGAACGGGATGTTCTCGATCGCGTTAACGCCGAAGAAGGCCAGCTCGCGGATGTAACGGTCGAACCCCGCCGCGTCCCACGCGTCCCACGAGTTCGCCGTGGCCCGGAAGCCGAGCTGGTGGCCGCGGATCGGCGACGCCGGGGCCGTGGCCAGGTCGAGCGCCGCGGGCAGCGCCAGCCCGCCCTCCGAACAGTCCGCGTGGCGCAGGAGCGCGCCCACGGCGTAGAGCGCGCCGCGCGGGTCCGCGCCCAGCGCCCACGCCACCGGGGCCGCGCCGCCGCGCCCCGGCTCCACCAGCAGGCGGTAGCCGTCGGTGCGGCGCTCGGGCAGATCCTTCCCCTTGCGCACCGGCAGCGGCCGCGCCCATCCCCGCACTTTGCCCTTTTCCGGCGCGGCCACCACGATCACCGGGCGGTCTTCCCCGGGCCAGTCGGTGGCCCGCTCCAGGCGCAGCCCCGTCCGCTTCTCCACCTCCTCCACCAGCACCCCGGCGGCGGTCTCCTCCACGGGCGGCAGCCCGCCGGGCCGTGTCAGGACCACGGCGCGGGAGAAGTCGGCCAGGTCCCCGGCCCGTGCGGCGGACGCCGCAAGGACGCAGCCGACGGCGAGCAGCAGGAACAACGCGGGGGGAAGGATGCGGTGGGGCATGGGGTTTGCCCTCCTTTCTTGCGGGGGATGCGGGTTCGACGCTCAGAGGCCGTCGGGCAGTTCGTGTTTCCGGCGGGGCGCCCGCGCGCCAAAGGCGGCGCAGGCCAGGGCCATGTAATAGCCGGCCACGCACAGAACCATGACGGCCCGGGGCGCGGCGGTGTACCGTTCAAGGAAGAACATCCAGCCGGAAAACGCGAGCAGCGCGGCGCCCTGCGTTAGGGCTGGGTTCTTCTTCTGTCCCGCAAAAGAAAGGGCCCACAGCGCCGCCGCCAAGCCCAGCCAGCCGTAGAAAAGCCCGACTTCCTCGCGGGGGGACACGTCGCCCGCCACCGTGAGCACCGCCACCGCCACGAAGGGCAGCGCGCACGCCGCGCCAGTCAGCAGGCGCTTCACGCCGGGGCGCAGGGAAAGCAGTGCCGCCAGCAGGAAGAGGTGCAGGAGGGCGACGCAGGCGAACGCGGCCACCATGTTGTCCGACAACAGCCCCGCCGCGAGCGCCAGCGCCAGCGCGCCCAGCACCCACCGCCCCGTCCACGTCCGCCACCCCCGCAGGTCCAGCGCTGCCAGCAGCGGCAGCGCGGCCACCCACCCCGCGGACACCCCCAGGGCCATGCAGACAAACGCGGCGGGAACGCACGCGGCCGCGGTCACGGCGGCGCCCACCGTCTTCAAACGTTCCCGAAGCATGGGGGACATGTCTGTCATGCGCCCATTCTATCCAAGCCCCCCGCCAAAGGCAACCCGCGCGCGGCTGACCGTTGCCCGTTCCGGAAACTTGGTGTATCATGGCGGCACCCAACCAAGGAGGTCCGGCCATGTGCTGTCATTGCATGAACCGCAGGGAGTTTCTGG
>JAKPUV010000705.1 GCA_029554925.1 Candidatus Hydrogenedentota bacterium
TGCCCGTGGGCAGTTTCTCCGGGGCGCCCTCGCTCTGCCACTTCTTGGCGGGCTTGCCGCCGGACCACATGGTGACCACATAGACGCTTTTCATGCGCGCTCCTCGTCGCGCGGGCGCGCGCCCCGCGCGGGTTGACCCAGGGCCTCCAGCGCGGCCTCCGCCGCGCGGTCCACCGAGATGCCGGTCATGCAGCGGTGGTCCGTGGCGCACACGGGCTGCTGGCAGGGACCGCAGTCCACGTCAATGCGCAGCACCCGGCCCCGCTCCCACGGGCTTTCCGTGTAGGCGGGCGAGGTGGGGCCCATGAGGCAGACCACGGGTTTTCCAAAGGCCACAGCGATGTGGCGGGGCCCGCTGTCGTTGCCGACCAGCAGGTCGGCGAGGGACACCGCCGCCTTGAGCATGTCCAGGCCCTGCCGGGGGCATTCGAGCAGGGGGTGCCGGGCGGCGTCCAGCACGGCGCGGCGCGTGTCCTCCTCGCCCGGTCCGGTCAGGAGCACGCAGCGCGCACCGCACTGCCCGCGCAGACGGTCCGCGAGGCTGGCGAACCGCTCCGCGGGCCAGCGCTTGCTCGGGCCGAAGGCCGCGCCCGGCGCGAACGCCACCAGGGGGCCCTCCCCGGTGAACCGCTCCGCGAGTTCCGCGCGCAGGGCCGCCGGGGCCGCGAGTTCGGGGCCAAGGTCGTCGCGTGTTCCCCCGGCCGCCTCCGCCACGTCCAAATATTCAAAGGCCATGTAGACCGGGGTGATACGTCCGTCCACCCGGTGCGGGGCCACGCGCTCCGTGAGCAGGAATCCCCGCCCGTTGCGGTCGTGTCCGACGCGGCGGCGGGCCCCGGCCAGCCGCGCCAGCAGGGCAGCGCGGAAGGAATGGGGGAACACCACGGCCATATCGCGCGCGGCGGGGGCCAGCAGGCGCGCGTGACGGAACAGCTCCACCACCCCGGGCCGGGCGGGCAGGGGGTGCAGGGCGTCCACCCAGGGGAGCCCCTCCAGCAGGGAGCAGACGGCGTCGCGGCCCGCAACGGTAAGGCGCGCCCGGGGATGGGCGTTCTTGAGCGCGCGCAGCGCGGGGGTGCACATTACGGCGTCGCCCACCCAGTTCGGGGCAAGGGCGAGAAGGGCCTCAGGGGCGGCGCACCGCATGGCGGCGGTTCAGGCCTGTTCCGGCGCGGGATCGGTGATGTCCGGAACACCGGGGGCCGGTTCGGCGGCGGGCGCGGGGTCTTCCGCGGCCGCCGGGGGCGGGGGCGCGGCGGCGGCGAGCGCGGCCATCCGGGCCTCCTGCTCGGCGCGGCGCGCGGCGCGCTCCGCACGCGCGCCCGCGGCGGGCTCCTCCCACTGCTCCCGGGTCTCCTCCAGCCAGGCGGTGAGCCCGGCGGCGACCTCGGTCCGGTTGAACTGGCGCTCGGCGCGGAAGGTTTCCCGCCAGCTTCCCCGCCGGACGATGCCGAAGAACGCGGGCCGCTGGCGCACATAAACGGCGACGCAGTGCTCCGGTTCCGGGTCGTCAAAGGCGGCCATGAACTCCGCGGGCGTCATGGCCCCAAGATAGATGTCCCAAAACTCCTGTGCTTTCATGCCGGCCATTGTAGCAGAAGCGGGCAGGGAAACAAGCGGCGTGCGCGCCGCAAACAGAAGGGCGGCGGCACGCGCCTGGTGCCGCCGCCCGTTGTCCGTGTTGGGGGGACGTTATTCCGTGAACACGCCGGACAGGATCGCCAGCGAGTTCGCCACGAGCTCGTTGGGCAGCCCGTCGCCGAGCCGCTCGTACCGCTGGAACTCCACATGGCCGTCCATGAAGAGAACATTGGACCCGCCGGGCACATGGTTGTACGCCTCGGCGACGGCAGCCACCTGGTCGAACATGACCGGCAGGCCGCTCTGGGCGAGGGCCGAGGCGCCGGGGTTGTTGATGTCCGTGATCAGGAAGCGCTCGATGCCCTCACGGAGACGGTAGATGGTGGTCCCCATGCCGTTGCCCACGCCCACGGGAAGGTTCTCGATGTCGCTGTCGAACTTGTTGGCCAGCGCGGCCGCCTGGGCGGGGGACACGTTGTTCGCCCCGGCCATCATGGCCTGGAGCACCTCGGTGCTGAAAAGGTTCGTCACCGCCGCGACCAGCTGGGCGGGGCCGTTCGAGGCCGGGTCAATCGCGGGAGGGGTGGCCATGAGTGCCAGAATGCTGGACAGGGACGCGAACGACGTCACGCCGCAGCGGTCCGTGTAGCAGTCCAGCGTCCAGCCGATGTAGGAGTAGCTGATGTCCGTGGCGCTCGCGCAGCGCTGCTTGCCCGCGCCCGCCCCCGTGGCCGGCCACAGGTAGCTGCCCACGCACAGCTCGCCGTTGTTCGGGTTCGTGAACAGGTCCGCCGCCTCGCCCGCCTCGGGGTCCGAGGGGCACACCAGCACGTTGGCGTCCGTCAGGTACTCGGGGTACATGGCGAAGATGTTCGGCGCGAGGTCAATGGACGGCGCCCGGCCCGTGGCGCTGCGCCACGGCAGGTAGCCGGCCTGGATGGTCGGGAAACTGCCCTTCGCCTCGTTCGCGTACATCTTGAACACCACGCCCATCTGCTTCAGGTTGTTCTGGCAGGAGGAGCGGCGGGCCGCCTCGCGCGCCCGCGCCAGCGCGGGCAGCAGAATCGCCGCCAGAATGCCGATGATCGCGATGACCACCAGCAGCTCGATCAGGGTGAATCCTTTCCGTCGCATATGAATGATCTCCTTTGGCCCGGTGGGCCGATTTCTCCGGCCGAAAAACTGGCCGGGGCGCACTTTTCCCCTCAGCCGTCCCTGCATGAAAACAAAGAAGGCCGGAAAAGCCCGCATTCCCAAAAAAATCCCGTGCGAACAAGCCATGTCCGCCCTGACCTATTGTCGGAAAAACCACGAAAAATGTCAAGAGGTTTTTTGCGCAGGATGCGTTACGGGCGGGGCTTTGTCTCGAAGACATGCAGGGTGGAATGGTCGTCCCCGCTGACGAAGAGGAAGCGGACGCCGTCCGGCCCCATTTCCACGAGGAAGGGGTTCTGGGTCCAGGCGGGGGCGCCGGCGTTCCTCACGGGCACGGGGATTTGGTGGACGGCGACGGGACCGGCGGTGTCCACCAGGTCTATGCCCCCAAGCCGGAGCGCCGGCAGGCGGCCGCCCGGAAGGGTGTATTGCTGCAGGCCGGCGCAAAGCAGCCAGCGGGTGCCGGGGACGCGCTGCATGTCCTGATAGTCTATGTAATGGTTGCCGTTGGGGCGGGACTCCGGGTGGTCGGGGTCCGGCACGGTCACCACGCCGTCGCGGGTTTCCGTCTTCCACGAATACCAGCGGCGCGCCCCCCAGCTCACCCCCACCAGCAGCCCCTCCTCCGGCAGGTGGGCGACCGCTCCCAGGTGGTCGGCGAAGCGGAACACCTCCCGGCTCTCCAGTGTTGCGGGGTCCACGGTGTAAACAATGGACCGGCTGTCGGGACGGTATTCGCCCACAGACACCCACAGGCGCCCGCCGTCATGGTCCATGCCGCCGGGGTGGTACAGGGCCCCCTCGCCCAGGGTGATTTCCCGAAGTTTTCGGCCCTCCCGGTCCATTTCGAAAAGGTGGCCGGTCCCTTTGCCGGCCTCCCGGTCGAGCACCTCCACCGAGGACAGGAAGAGACGGTCCCCGACAGCGGCCATGCCCTGCGGGTGGAAGGAGGGGAATTCGAGCGCGCGGGAGGAGACCTCCGTCCAGACGGCGTCTTTTCCCAGGGCCTGAAAGGCCGCGGCCAGGTCCTGGCCTGCGGACAGGTGGGCGGTGAGCAACAGCGGGGCAACCCAGACGTGCATGACGGCAAACCTCCGGCGGGAACGCCCGCGTGTCATTCGGCCAGCACGACCTCCCCGAAGGAGTCGGGGGTGTGGAAGTCGGGCTTGCCGGGGTGGTTTTTCCAGGTGATCCAGCGCGGCTCGCCGTTGAGCCGGTCAAAATCGGCGCGGAAGAGCCCCGCGCGGAAACGTTCGCCCGGCGCGAGGCGCAGGCCCATGGCCTCGACCGCGCGCCGCGAAAGCACCATCTCCACGGCATACGCGCCCCGGCAGGGCCGGGCGGCCACCGCCGCCTCCGCGCCCGGCGTCCAGGCGTCGTCAAACTTCCGGTAGAACCGGCCCGAATAGTCGTGCACCGCGCCCAGCGGGGCCGCCTCGATGCAGTGGTAGACCGCCCCGGGGTCGCCGTTCCAGAGAAACAGCTCGCAGCGGTCCTGGCCGTCCACATCCAATTCGCGGGCCGTCGGGGGCGCGGCCGCCGGGGTGTCATCGGCGCAGGCAAAGGCGCAGACCAGCCGGTCCCCGCTCCAGAAGAGCCAGGCCCGGGTGGTGGTGTCCGCAGGGCCGCCGTCGCCCGCGCGCACGAAGACGCTGACGGGGGCGTGGGTGCGGTAGCAGGGCTCGTCCAGGCTCCCGTCGGCCGTCACGGGCTCCGTCATTCGGGGCACGGCACGCGGCGCGGCGCTTGGGGGGGAGGAGGTGGCGCATCCGGCGGCGGCGAGAAGGGCCGCAGCAGCTGCGAGGACCAGGAGGTTACTTTGTAGCGGCATGGGGCGGTCCTCCGAGGGCTGCGGCGTACTCCGCGAGGGGCGGGTCGCCGAAGCGGGTCACATAGTCCGCGTCTATCCAGGTGGCGAAGGTGGTGACGTGGCGGATGCCCCGCTTCGCGTAGGCCGCCGCGTCGGCCCGCATCACCTCCGGGTTCCAGGGGATTTTCACCGAGGGGCGTTTCCAGCCGGAGAAGCGGGAAACGTCCAGCCAGTATTCCAGCACCTGCGCCGTGGCGCGGGGGAACATCGCCAGGTTGGCGTCCAGAATCTCCAGATACCCCGCATGCGAGGCCGGTTCGGGCGGGGCGGCGGACAGGGGGGCGTCCGGGTCGTCTATCGGGCGGTCGTAGGCGCGGGCGATGGGCGCGAACTCCAGAAAGAGCCCCTCATGCGGCCGCACCGTTTTCGGCGGCGGCAGCGTCATGTTGTAGGAAATGTGGCTCAGGGTGGCCCCGGGGTCCAGCTCCCGCCGCAGGGCCGCCGCGATGGCGTTCTCCACCGTCACCGCCTGGTCCGTGGCGGAGAGCGCGGCGCACTTGGGGCAGTGGCACCATTCCCGCCCGTCGTCGGGCCAGTAGTAATACCGCCCCGTCGTGGGTTTCAGCACCCGGCCAAAAGCCGCCGCCTTCCCGGCAATGATCTCCAGCGCCCGGGGCGAGGACGGGCAGCAGTTGAAGTCCGGCGTGCGCGCCCCCGCGGCGTCCATGCGGAACATGTCCATGTCCGGCGAGGCGAACCATTCGCGGGACAAAAGATCGCCGAAGGCGTGCACCTCGTACTCCACCCCCAGCCCCAGGGCGGCGCAGCGGGAAAGGAGGCGCTCTCCTTGGGCCGAGCGCACAAACTCCGAGAGCACGTCCAGCCGCCGTCCCGCGTGCAGACCGATGGTGGTAAGGCCCGCCGCGGCGGCGCGGTCGGGCCAGTCCTCCAGGGACAGGTCAAAGGGGTACAGCACCACCCCCCGCGTCTGGAACGCGGGGGAATCCGCCCCGGCGCGCGCGCGCCCGCCCACCGCCAGGGCGCCCGCCGCCATCAGGCCCAGGGCCTTCCTTCTCGACATGTCCCGCATGTGTCCGCACTCCCGTCGCTTTTCCTTATCATATCCGCCGCGCCCCCGGAAAGGAAACGGCGGGCGCCATTTGCTCCCGCAGGTGATAATGAATTATCATGTATGGGCGCCACACGGCGGGAAGCGGGCGCTTTCGGGAAATGACGTGGTAGCATGAAAGCGTTGTCAAGGGGGGGGCAACGTTGGAGAGCCGCTTATGGTGACGATGGAAGGAGTCCGGCGCACGCTGGGGCCGGGCGTGGTGTTCCAGTGCGACGCGTTTCACGCGGCGCCCGGCGAGCGGGTGGCCCTTTGGGGTCCGAGCGGCTGCGGCAAGTCCACCATGCTTAATCTGGTCTCCGGGCTGCTGCGCCCCCACGGGGGCGTGGTCCGGGTGGACGGGGTGGACATCACGGGGCTTTCGGGCAGCCGTCTGGACGCGTTCCGCGGGGAGCGGTACGGGTTCATCTTCCAGACCTTCAACCTCCTGTCGCCGTTCACGTCGCTGCAGAACGTGGTGCTGGGGATGCGCTTCGCCGACGTGGTGCCGGAGAAGGAGTGGAAGACGCGGGCGACGGCGATGCTGGCGCGGGTGCGGCTGGGGCACCGCCTGCACAGCCGCCCCGGCACGCTGAGCGTGGGCGAGCGGCAGCGGGTGGCCATCGCGCGGGCGCTGGTGAACCGGCCGAAGCTGATCGTGGCGGACGAGCCGACGGGGAGCCTGGACCCCAAGACGGCGGAATCGGTCATGGCGCTGCTCCTTGAGCTGTGCGCGGAGGAGGGCGTGACCCTGCTGCTGGTGACGCACGACCGCGCCGTGGCCGAACGGCTTCCGCGGATGCACGACTGCACGGAACTCGTGAAGGAGACGGTGTCATGAGCCTGTGGCACGTCGCGTGGAACTATTTGTGGAACCGGAAACTGACCACGGCCATGACGATCATCTCGGTGGCCCTGGGCGTGGCGCTGATCTCCGCGGTGCTGACCCTGCGCGAGCAGACGCAGAAGCGCTTCGAGGAGGAGGGGCAGGCCTTCGACCTGGTCATCGGCGCCAAGGGCAACCCCCTGCAGCTGGTGCTCAGCACGGTGTATTTCCTGGACGCGCCCACGGGCAACATGAGCCGGGCGGACTTCGAGGAGATCGCGAAGCTGGAGGACGTGGAGGCCGCGTTCCCCCTGGGCATGGGCGACACCTTCAAGGGCTACCGCATCGTGGGCACGGACCGGGCGCTCATGGACTTCACCTGGGGCGACCGGCGCCCCTACGAGCTGGAGGAGGGGCGCTATTTCGAGGGGGTCCGCGAGGCCGTCATCGGGGCGGCGGTGGCGCAGGACACGGGGCTCCGGGTCGGGTCGTCGTTCATCAGCACCCACGGGTTTGTGGACATGCCCGGCGCCCACGCCCACGAGGACAAGCCCTACACGGTGGTCGGCGTCATGCGCCGCTCCGGCACCCCCAACGACCGGGCCATCTTCTGCGACATGGAGTCCGTGTGGGACGCGCACGACCACGGCGGGGAGGAGGCGGAGGAGCACGCGCACGAGCACGGGGAGGAGTGCGACCACGACCACGAAGGGGTGCGGGCGGACATCACCGCCGCCCTGGTCAAGCTGGCCTCGCCCGCGCTGCGCTTCGAGTACAAGGACCGGATCAACAAGCAGTACAACGCGATGGCCGCGGTGCCGGTGAACGAGATCCAGAAGCTCTACGAGCAGCTGCTGGGCACGGCGAAGGCGGTGCTGCTGGCCATCGGCTACCTCGTGGTCGTCATCTCCTCCATGTCCATCCTCATCGGCCTGTACATGTCCATCCTGCAGCGCCGGCGCGACCTGGCCGTCATGCGCGCCCTCGGCGCCACGCGCGGCGAGATCTTCGGCGCCGTCCTCATCGAGGCCTTCTGGGTCACCGTGCTGGGCATCGGGGTGGGATGGATCCTCGGCGCCGTGGTATGCTACGGGCTGGGCATGTACCTGGTGGCGAAGCTCGGGTTCCACGTCTCCGCCGTGGCCCTCGGGCCGGACCTGGTCACCGCCTACTCCGCGGTCCTGCTCATGGGCCTGGTGGCGGGCATCCTCCCCGCGTGGCAGGCCTACCGGACCGACATCGCGCGCGACCTCGCGGAACTCTAGGCCGCGCCCCCCCATGAAAGGAAGCGCATGAGACGCAAAGCCAAACGCGACCTCCTGACCCTCACCGGCGTGATCGTTGTCCTGGCGGGCATCGTGCTGATCAACGGCTACACCCGGCGCGACGCCCTGCGAGAGCAGTATGTGAAAATGCGCACCGCCTTCGAGGAGAAGCACCGCGGCGAGGGCGTGGAGGTGGTGGACTGGGCGGAGCTCCACAGCGTCACCGGAAAACGCAGCACCGGCGCCGGCTTCCCCGAGTCCCTCAAGAAGAAGGACGGCCGCCTCGTCAACATCTGCGGGTTCATGAGCCCCATTGACCAGTTCAAGAACGTCACCGAGTTCATGCTCCTGCCCGTCCCCATGACCTGCTACTTCTGCGAGGCGCCGCCGATGCGCGACATCATCCAGGTCAAACTCTCCAAGCCCGCCAGCATGGTCAACGAGCCCGTGCTCATCGGCGGACGGCTCCGGCTTCACGAGGGCCCCAAGCAGATGTTCTTCTACACCATTGAGGAGGCCCGGTGGAACGAGGCCGTGAAGGACGATGAGGACCAGACCGACAAGGTTATCGGCGAGGACCACCGCGTGCATTTGCAGGAGGGGTTCCGCAAGATGCGCGAGGGGGACGAGGAGCAGCTCCTGCCCGGATACACGCCGCCCGAAGCGCCCGCAGACAGCGCCGCGCCTGCGGCCACACCGCCCGCCCAATAATTCCCCCCGCCACTTCCTGACCTATGTCGGACCCGTCAGACCTGTCTGACGGGTCCGATTTTTTTCTGCCCCCCGCGATTCTTCCCAGTCCTCCCCTGCCCTTCTGCACGCCAAGCACAATATGTGGTTTCCTCCTTTCGGATTCCCACAATATGTCGTGCTTTCTGCGGATTTTTGATTCTTCCCTATCCTCTTCATACAGCGCCGGTTACGCAAAGACAAGGGTTGACATTCGGGCGTGAACGTGATAGATTAGGGATACTTCGTGGATGATCCGGGAGTGACTGCGGCTTTTACGGATTGGGCTATGAGCGTCTACTTCGGCGAATATCATGTGTCTTTGGATGAGCGCGGGAGGTTTCCCGTGCCCATGGACCTCCGCAAACTGATGCAGGAACGCGGCGATCTGTCCTGGGCCGTCGCCCGGGGGTTTGACGACGCGCTTTTCGTCTATCCCGAGCCGAAGTACCGCGAGGTGATGGGCCGCCTGACGGACGGCGCCATGGACCCCGAGGTGCTGGCGTTCCTGCGCCACTTCGGCGCCGCATCCTTCACACAGCTCGACACGCAGGGGAGGCTGCTCGTCGGTTCGTCCCTGAGGGACTACGCGGGTTTCCTGCGCGAGGCGATCCTGATCGGGGTGGGCGAGACGCTCGAACTGTGGAGCGTCTCAGGATGGAGGAAGTACCAGCAGGACCAGAAGGACAACTACAAGGCTGTGGCGGCCGGGCTGTTCGGCCGCCGTGTGAGTGGCTGCGGGCAAAGAACGGAAGAAGGGAGCACGGGATGCTGAACGTGGAGCGGCTGGAGAACGGGGCTGTGACGGTGCTGCGCCTTCGCGGCGTGATCGACGAGGAGGGCGTGGCCGTGCTTCGGCTGGCGCTTTCCGGGTGCGTGCGCGACGGACGGCACAAGGTGGTGCTGAATCTGGCGGGGGTGGGGTTTGTCAGTTATCTGAGCATGGCGGTGATTCTGGAGCGGCTCGGGCAGTTCCGGGCGGCGAAGGGCGACCTGAAGCTGGCCTGCCTGAGCCTCTACATGCGCATGCTGCTGCGGCAGATGGCGCTGACGCACCAGTTTGACTGCCACGAGACCGAGGTGCAGGCCGTCACAGGGTTCTCGGCGCCCGCGGCGGCCTGAGCACCCGCCCGGAGGGACCATGGCCGACACGACCGGCGGCGCGCCCCACATTCCCGTGATGCTGCGGGAGGCGCTTGAGTGGCTGGCGGTGCGGCCGGACGGGCGGTATGTGGACTGCACGGCGGGGGCCGGGGGGCATTCCGCGGCCATTGCGGAGCAGCTCACCACGGGCCGGCTGCTGGCCCTGGACCGCGACCCGGCGGCGGTGGAGACGGCGCGGCGGCGGCTGGCGCCCCACGGCGGCGCCGAGGTGGTCTCCGCCAACTACGCACAGTTGAAAGAGGTGCTTTCCGGACTGGGCTGGGGGCCCGTGGACGGCGTGCTCATTGACGCGGGCGTGTCAAGCATGCAGATCGACACCCCGGGGCGCGGGTTCTCCTTCCAGGCGCCGGGGCCGCTGGACATGCGGATGGACACCACCGGCCCGGTGACGGCGGCGGCGTGGCTGGCGCGGACGACGGAGACCGAACTGGTCCGGGTGCTGCGCGAATACGGCGACGTCGGGCCGGCGGGGCGGATCGCGCGGACGGTGCTGGCGCGGGCGCGCGCGGGGCGCATGGAGACGACGGAGGACCTGGCGGCGGCGGTGCGCGAGGCGCTGCCCTTTGTGTCGGGCGAGCCCGCCGAGACGCGGACGGTGTTCCAGGCGGTCCGCATCGCGGTGAACGACGAGCTTTCGGCCCTGCGCGCGGGCGTGGGGCAGGCGCTGGAGGCGGTGGCGCCCGGCGGGCGGGTGGTCGTGATCACCTTCCACTCGGGCGAGGACAGAATCGTGAAAACCCTGTTCCGGGAGGCCGCAAGGCCGGCGGTGGAACTGCTGCGCGACGGGCGCCGGGGGACGTGGGCCCCCGCTCGGTTCCGGCTGCCGGTGGCGCGGCCCGTGGTGCCGGGTCCGGAAGAGGCGCGGACAAACCCCCGCGCGAAAAGCGCGCGGCTGCGGGTGGCGGAGCGGCTGGCCGGCGGCGACGGAAAGGAGGCCTGAGCGGATGCACAAGGGATGGAGCAGGATCAAGGTGCGGCAGGCGCGCTACGGATGGATCGTCTGGGCGCCCCTGGTGGCGTTTCTGTTCGGCATGATGGCCTGGGACGCCTCCCTCAACATCCGGCTGCGCCGGACCGACTACGAGTTCCACAAGGCCGAAACGGAGCGGCGCGCCACGGTGCGCCGGCTCGATGAGAAACTCGCTCTTGAGGCGCAGATGAAGAGCATGGAATGGCTCACGGCGCAGGCCGAGGCCCTGGGGCTCCGCGCCCCGGCGCTGGAGCAGGTGGAGGTGGTCCGGATGGACACGCTTCTCGAACTGCCCCTGCTCCTGGACGCGCCGGAGGTGCTGCCGCCCCTGGCGCCGCCCGCGCCCGCGGCGCCGGACGCCGCGCCGGACTCGGGCGGTGGGCGCGGGGCGCTGCTGGCCGCGGCGCCGGGGCTGTCGGGCCCGGTCCCGCAGACTGCCACGGCCCCCGCGGCGGCAGCGGCCGCCCCGCCCCCCGCGGCGGCGGAGGCCACGCCGCTGGACAAGTCCCTGGACGCGCTGATTTCACCGCTGTAACCGGCAACCACCCGGGGGAGGCCTTAACATGGGCTACCGCAACATTTCCTCTAAATCGCCCATCATGGTCGAACTGGAAGACCTGCGCCCGGGGGCGCCGCAGCAGCGGGCGGTCTGGGTGCTGTTCGGCCTGTTCATGCTCGTGGCCATCGTGCTCGGCCTCCGGCTCCACCTGCTCCATTTCACCCCCGGCGAGAAACTGCTGGAGGAGCAGCGCTTCCATGTGGTGGAGATCCCAATCACGGAGCCGCGGGGGGAGATTTTCGACCGGAACGGGGTGATACTGGCGACCAACCAGGAGGCGCCCTCTCTCTGGGTGGACCCGCGCGACGTGGCGGACGACCGCCAGGACGAGGTGGCCGCCGTGATCTCCGGGCGGCTGGGCATTCCCCTGCCGGAGGTGATGGCCGCCCTCGTGAAGCGGGACGAGGCCGGCAAGGTCCGCAAGTTCTCCATGCTTAAGCGGTGGGTGACGGACATGACCGGTGAGGAGGTGGCGCGGCTGCAGGCGGAGACCGGCGGCGCGGTCCGCGTGGTCAAGGAGACCATCCGCCATTACCCGCACAAGGACGCGGCGGCCCATCTGCTGGGCTACGTTAACCGGTCCGGGGAGCTTTGCGAGGGGGTGGAAAAGGCTTACAACCGGCACCTGAAAAGCCACGCCGGGGTGCTGCGGGCGCGGGCGGACAACCGGCGGCGCCCGCTGCCGTCGGAAACCCTGGACTACCGGGAGGCCGAGGGCGGCGAGCTGCTGCAGCTCACGATAGACCTGAACATCCAGCACAACCTGGAGGCCGCGCTCGACGCGCGCATGGAGGAGACGGGGGCGAAGGAGGCGATGGGGGTGGTGATGAACCCCAAGACCGGCGAGATCTACGCGCTGGCGAGCCGCCCGGCGTTCAACCCGAACGAGTACGACAAGTTTCCCGCCGAACTGCGCAAGAACCGGGCGCTGGTGGACGTGTTCGAGCCGGGCTCGGCCTTCAAGATCGTCACCGCCGCCGCGGCGCTCGAGCACGGCCTGGTCACGCCCAACACGATGATCAACTGCGAGGGCGGGCGCTTCAACCCCTACGGCCACTCCATCGGCGACTTCCACAAGCTGGGGGTGGAGCCCTTCTGGAAGTGCTTCGAGGAGTCGAGCAACATCGCCATCATCAAGGTGGCCGCCATGCTCGGCGAGGCGCGCCTGGAGGAGTGGATCCGGCGTTTCGGGTTCGCCGCCCCCACGTCCCGCGACTTCCCCGGCGAGAGCATCGGCCTCTTCCGCCCCCGGAGCAAATGGTCCAAACTGAGCATGGGCGCCCTGCCCATGGGGCAGGAAATCTCGGTCACCACGCTCCAGCTCGCCCGCGCCTTTGCGGTGCTGGCAAACGACGGGCGGGTGGTGGAGCCCTACTTCGTGGAGCGGGCGGTGGCGCGCGACGGCCGGGTCACCTACCAGCACGAGCCCGTGGTCTCCGAGAGGATCCTCTCCCCGCGCACGGTGGAGACGATGCGCATGCTGTGCCACCAGGTGGTGCTGCACGGCACCGGAAGCGCCGCGAACATGATGGAATACCGGGCGGGCGGCAAGACGGGCACGGCGCAGATGGCCAAGGCGGGCGGCGGCGGCTACGACGCCAACCGCTACACGGCGGTCTTCGCGGGCTTTGCGCCCATCGCCGACCCCCGGATCGTGGCCGCCATCGTCGTGCAGGAACCCAAAATCCGCCTGAGGTATGGAGGGTATGTGTGCGGCCCGGTCTTCAAGAAGGTGGTCGGCGAGGCGCTGGCCTCGATGAGCGTGCCCGGGGACCCGGTCACGGACCCGGAACTCGTCGCCAAGCACGAGAAGGAAAAGGAGAAGGCGGAGAAGGAGAAGCTGGCGAAGAACAAGAAGGATGCGAGGCCCGCGCCCGCCAAGCCGGCCGAAGAGCCCCGGGAAGCCGAGGAGGCCGGGGATCCCGACACGGCGGCCTTTGTGCCGATTGACGAGTCGCTGTCCGCCATGATCACCCCGCTCGACGGCCTGGACCTGGTCGCGCGGAAGATGGGCGACCGGCTGGAGACCTCGCTGCCCGACCTGGCGGGCCTGACCAAGCGTCAGGCGCGCGAGCGACTGCAGCGGCTGGGCGTGCCCATGGACGCCCAGGGCGAGGGATGGGTGGTGGCGCAGAACCCGCCGCCGGGCACCGCGCTCGGCGAGGACCTGGTGTGCAGCCTTGAATTCGCGCGGAAGGGGCAGCCCCTTCCGGCGGAGGAGACGCCGAAAGAGGAAAATGAACCGCAGTCAGCTCAGTGAGGCGGCCGGCATCCCCTTTGGGGAAGGGCCGGACTTTGAGGCCACGGGCGTCACGGAGGACTCCCGCAGGGTGAGGCCCGGCTTCGTCTTTGCCGCGCTTCCGGGCGTCCACGCCGACGGGCACGACTACGCCGCGCGCGCGGTGGAGGCCGGGGCCGTGGCGGTGCTGGGCGGGCGGGGCGGCCTCCGGGAGCTGCACGGGGTCCCCTACCTGGGCGCGCCGGCGCCGCGGCGCGCCACGGCGCTCCTCGCACAGGCCTTCGCGGGCAACCCCACGCGCCGGCAGTGCGTTCTCGGGGTCACGGGCACCAACGGCAAGACCAGCACGGCGCATCTGGTGCGCGCGGTGCTTTCCCGGGCGGGGCGGCCCTGCGCCAACTTCGGCACCATCGCCTACCACATTGGCGGGGAAACGCTGAACGCCCCGCACACCACGCCCTTCCCCGAGGACCTGGCGGCCATGTTCGCCCGCGCGCTGGCGGCGGGCAACCGCCACGTGGTCATGGAGGTCAGTTCCCACGCCCTCGACCAGGACCGGGCCGCCGGGGTGCAGTTCACGGCGGCGGCCTTCACCAACCTTACGCAGGACCACCTCGACTACCACGGCGACATGGACCGCTACCGGGCGGCGAAGGGCCTGCTCTTCTCGGCGGTCACGCCGGATCCCGGCGCGGAGTGGCCGCGGTTCACCGTGGTGAACGAGGAGGACCCGGCCGCCCCGTATTTCCGCGGGCTCAGCGCCGTCCCCTGCCACGGTTACGGCGCGGGCGGCGACGTGCGCGCCGAGGGGGTGCGCATGCTCTTCTCGGGCACGGCGTTCCGGTTGGTCTCCCCTTGGGGGGCGGCGGACCTGTCCATCCGCCTCGCGGGCATGCACAACGTGTCCAACGCCCTGTGCGCGGCGGCGCTGTGCCTGGGGCTGGGGCTGGACGTGGCGGAGGTGGCGGCGGGGCTGGAGTCGCTGGACAAGGTGGACGGCCGCTTTGAGGCGGTGA
>JAKPUV010000708.1 GCA_029554925.1 Candidatus Hydrogenedentota bacterium
CCCAACCAAGAGGAGACCTGGAATGAACGAGAACCCTGTGAACGGAATCCGTGTGCGTTTTGTCGAGGGGCTTGTGTGGGGCGAGAAGGCCCTCGGGCATGCCTGCTACTGCCGGCCCCTGCCGGACGGCGCCCCGGTGGATGCCATCTCCGCCGTCGCCAACGTTAACGGCTTCGTCCCCTGCACCGCCGTTGCGAGGATGCTGGGGATACGCCCCGAATGCGTCATCCGCGCCGTCAAGATGTGCAACGAATCCGGGCGGGTCACCCTTCTTCCCCCGTGCGAACGGGGGCGCGCCGACGGCTCGGGCCACGCAGTCGGCCCCGTGCTGCTGCTCACGCCGCGCCCGCGCGACTACCGCCTCTTCGACGAGGACGCCGCCACCGCGCTCATGGAGCGCGTGCTCGGCGCGTGCGCCGAACACGGCTTCGCCTCCCTCCGCATGACGCAGTTCGGCATGCTCTTCCGCCCGCTGCCGCTGCACCACCTGCGCGGTGTCCGCCGCGCCCTCGAGAATCCCGTCCCCGGGCGTGTCCCCGGAGAGCGGGCGCTCGTGTTCGATCCCAACGCGCCCCGTCCCCGCAGGGACTGCGCCCCCCGTCACGCTGCGATGGAGCAGGGAACGCTGTTTGAGGAGGTCCCCGCGCACGGGCACTTCCCCACGGAGATCATCTTCGACCTCGACCCCGACGACGCGCCCACCCTACGCGCCGTCCTCGCGCCCGGGACGTGTCTCTGACGAGCCCCAGTCCGTCCACGATGCGTCCCCCGTCCCCACCACACGCCGCACCCCGAAAGGAGCCCCCATGCCTGCCCGCTTCCCCCTTACCAACGCCGGCTACTGGATTTCCCCGAGCGGACACTGCGTTCATGTGGAGACCCACCTCGGGGCCGTGTGCGCCCACCCCGAACGCTTCGGCACCAACGAGGCCGCCCTGCGCGCCGTGTTCCTCCGCCACCGCGAGCCCTGGGGGTTTGCCCGCGACGCCCGCAAGGAGATCATCGCCGCCCTCGTGCGGGCCGGATGGATCCGCGCCCGCCACGAACAGTGGGAGGGCTGGCACATCGAACTGCGCGACCTGTCCAGGGAGACCCTCGCCCGCGCCGGCGCCCTCCTCCTCCGCCTCCACGGCGTCCATCCCCCCGACTTCAGCCCCGTCCGCCTCGACACCCCCGAAGGCCGCCGCACCCTCGAAGTCGCCGACTTCCAGTCCGGCCGCGCCC
>JAKPUV010000715.1 GCA_029554925.1 Candidatus Hydrogenedentota bacterium
TCTCCGCCAGATAACTGTCATCATCGTGCTTGGCCATCGTCTTGCTCCTTTCTGGTCTTGGCTACGACACAATCACCAAGATCTGAGCAAACGATGGCCTCTTTTGCAAGAAACAATTTACAGAAGCTTTCTTACACGATCAAGCGGGACGTGCGCGGTGGGCGGGAACGGAGACCCCCGAGGCGGGGTCAGCCCTTCCGGAGTTCCGGGCGCTCCAGGATGTCGAGCACTCCGGCCAGGTCGTTGTGGGGGGAGACGTAGTCGGCCGCCTCGCGGAGTTGGGGAACGGCGTTGGCGGGGCAGGCGAAGAAGCCGACGGCCTCGCGGATGGACCAGTCGCCCATGGTGTCGCCGATGCCGGCGGCCTCGTCGCGGGCGATGCCGAGGCCGTCGAGCAGGAGCTTGATCGCCGCGCCCTTGGTGACGCCCACGAGGTCTATGTTGAGGTAGTAGCGCGACGGGGAGATGTGGACGTTGAGTCCGGGGATGGCGGCGACCAGCGCCTGCACCCGCCGGGTGACATCGGGGAAGATGTCCGGGTTCTCGCAGAAGAGGGACATCTGCGACTCCTTGCCGAACTGGTAGACCAGCTCGGGATAGGCGGGGAACACCTCGTCCTGGATGGCGGCGCGGAGGGCCTGGAGCTTGCGGATCTGATCCGGCTGGATGGACGGGACGAAGAGGGATCGGTTGTCCCGGAGCGAGTAGAGCACGGCGCCGCCCTCGCAGATGGCGGGGAGCCGGATGTCCAGAATCTTGAGCAGCACCTCCACATAGGGCTGGGGGCGGCCGGTGCAGAGGGTCAGGGGGGGCAGCCCCCCCTCCCCCGCCGCCGCCGCGCGGCACACACGGACGAAGCGGCCGAACAGGGCCTCGTCCCAGGACATGGACTCTTCGGGGGAAATGCAGCCGTCTATGTCGGAGAGGATGATTTTTATGGGCATGGGGGACTCCGCAGGGGAAAAATGGTGCCCCGAACAAGAATCGAACTTGTGTCTAGCGCTTAGGAGGCGCTCGTTCTATCCACTGAACTATCGGGGCGACGGGAATGGGCGAAAGGATACGCGATTGCGGGGGGGATTGGCAAGTGTCAGCGCATGAAACGGGCGATCAGAAAGGCCATTTCGAGGGCCTGTGCGCCGTTCATGCGCGGGTCGCAGGCGGTCTGGTAGCGGAGGCCCAGATCCTCCTTCTCCACGCCGCCGGAGCCGCCGAGGCATTCCGTGACCGCCTCGCCGGTCATCTCGAAATGCACCCCCCCGAGCCGGGTGCCGACGGCCTCGTGGGCCTCGAAGGTCTGTTCCAGTTCGGCGAAGATGTCGGACATGCGGCGGGTCTTCCGCCCGTCCCCGGCGGGGCGCGTGTTGCCGTGCATGGGGTCGCAGCTCCACACCACCTGCCGCCCCGTGGCGGAGACGGCCTGCAGCAGCGGCGGCAGGTCGGACGCGGCGCGCTCCGCGCCG
>JAKPUV010000716.1 GCA_029554925.1 Candidatus Hydrogenedentota bacterium
TTTCCCCTTTCGGGCGATGTCTTCCTGGCCGAGCAGGGTTCGGGCAGCTACCGCAACGGCGCGCGCCTGCGCGTGTCGGAGGTGCAACGTCTGGAGGAGGCCTGCGTCGAGGTGGACTTTAGCACCATCCACGACCGGCGCGCCTTTGTCAGCCGCGCGGTCAACGTGATGCGGCAGGCGGGCCAGATCCGCTGCCTGGGCGCCGCCGTCGGCGGCATCTGCCAGGTGGCCACGGGCGACGCGGACGGCTATCTCCACATGTCGCTCTACCCCTGGGACTACGCGGCGGCCCAGCTCATCGCGGAGGAGGCGGGCGCCATGGCCACCCGTCTCGACGGGTCGCCCCTGCGCGTGTTTGACGGGCGCGAGGGCGTGCTGGTCACCAACGGCGCGTTTCACGACGCCGTGCTGGGCCTCATCACCCCCTGAGGCGCCGTTCCGCGGCGCAGTCCACCACGCCCGCCTCGGTCGCCAGCAGGTCCACCGGCGTGTCGTGGGGCAGCACGGGAAGGGCCTCCACCACCTGAAACGCGTAGGCCATCCCCACGGAGGTTCCGGTGAACGCGGCGAGAAACCGGTCGAAATACCCCCCGCCGTAGCCGATGCGGTGGCCCGTCCGCGTGAACGCCAGCCCCGGCACCAGACAGACGGCATCCGGCGGGACCGGATCCGTGCGCCGCGCGGAAGGGGCCGGCTCGAGAAGGCCGAAGCGTCCCGGCCGCAACTCGTCCAGCGAAAGGATCCGCGAAAAGGTCATTTCCCCGAACCGTTCCCCCGTCAGCGGAACAAACACCGGCCTGCTTTCGGAGAGAAAGGCGCGCAGGATTCCCCAGGTGTCCGCCTCGTTCTCCAGCGAGGAGACATAGGCGAGAAGGGCGCCGGCGTTCCGGACAGCGTCCAGGTCCAGCAGGAGGCCCAGACGAACGCGGTCATGGCGCGCCTTCTCACCGCGCGACAGCGCCCCGCGGCGCGCCAGGGCTTCCCTGCGCAGGACGCGCTTTTCGTGGGCGATCCGTTTCTCCTCCGGGTCCGGGGCCATTCGAATTGTCTCCGCCGACAGCATACCAGAACCCCGCCAAAACACCGGCGGCCGGAGGGGTGTCCTCCGGCCGCCGCGCTCATTTCAGCGGGGGGCTCAGTTGGCCTTCTTGGGGCCGGGCTTGGCTTTCTTCGGGGGCTTCGCCGGGCGGTCCTCCGGCCCCAGCGCCCCGTCGGCGTTCCGGTCCATCTGCTTGAACCGCTCGTCGGTCATCTTCGGGAAGGCGGTCCGCGCCT
>JAKPUV010000723.1 GCA_029554925.1 Candidatus Hydrogenedentota bacterium
ACTACTTCTACTCCCTGGTCGCGTGGTTCCCCCAGGGCGCGCCCGTGGCCTCGCCGCTGCCGGGGGGCTACCTGCTGTCCGCGCTGCTGTTCGTCAACCTGCTGTGCGGCGGCGTGCTGGCCGCGCCGAAACGGTGGCGGCGTCCGGGGCTGCTCATCGGCCACGCGGGCGTGCTGATGCTTATGGGCGCGGGCTTCGTGTCCTTCCATCTGGCGGACGAGGGCCATGTGACGCTGTTCGAGGGGCAGTCGTCGGACCGCATGGTGTCGTACCACGAGTGGCAGTTGCAGGTGACGGAGCCGGGGCCGGAGGGGCGGCGCTTCATCCTCTCCCAGGACCGCATCGAGGACACGCCGCCGTACCAGTGGAAGGATTTCACGCACCCGGACCTGCCTTTCACCCTGCGGACGGGGCTGTACCTGCCCAACGCGCGGCCCGTGATGGAGTCCACGTCGGCGGCGGACGGGGTGGCGCTGGTGCCGGAGCGGCCGGCGGAGAACCGGGAGAGCAACCTGCCGGGGATCACCCTGCGGCTGGAGGGGCCGGGCGCGTCGGTCGTGGACGGGATTGTGTGGGCGGGCGAGCAGGCGCCGTGGGTGGCGGAGGTGGCGGGGAAACAATATGTCATCCAGCTCGCGCGGCGGTCGTGGCCCCTGCCGTTCACCCTGCGGCTGGACAAGTTCACGCATGAGCGGCACCCGGGCACGAGCATCCCCGCGACCTTCTCCAGCGCGCTGACGGTGCGCGAGGCGGGCGCGGAGCGCCAGGTGGACATCCGCATGAACGCGCCGTTCCGCCACCGCCCCCACACCTTCTTCCAGGCGTCGTGGGGGCCGCAGGACGCGCGGGAGGGCGAGCCCCTCTACTCCGTGCTGGCCGTCACGCGCAACCCGGCGGAGGACTGGCCCATGCACGCCTCGCTGGTGATCTCGGCGGGCCTGCTGCTGCACTTCGTGCAGGCGCTGCTGGCCCATCTCCGCGCCGAGGCGAAACGGAGGGCCGCGCCATGAGAACCCTTGCGCGCGCCC
>JAKPUV010000727.1 GCA_029554925.1 Candidatus Hydrogenedentota bacterium
GTTTTGCGTGACCGTCATGACCGCTCAACCTATTGCACGGCACGTTGTTGCGGGCGGGGACGCCCGCGCTCCCGTCTCGCCATCCTTCCTTTCATCAGAAACGCACGATCTTCGCATACCCCTGGTCGCTAGCCGATTACCCGCACGATCTGCGCGAGGCGGTGCGAGGCGTTCAGGAGCGTCCCCTTGCCCACGCCGAGCCTGCGGGCCACCGTCCCCATCGGGACGCCGTCGAGATAGTGCTCGGAGGCGGCGCGGGCGATGACGTTGTTCGTGAGGCGTGTCTTCGGCAGGACGCCGGGCACCCGCGGGCGCACTGGCTTGCGGCAGTGCGGGCAGTAGCGCGCGGGCACCCGCACCCGGCGCCGGAACGCGGGCAGCGGATGGCAGTCGACGAGGTCGCGCACGTCTTCGGCGCCGCCGGGGAAGTCCGCGAGCGCCCCGCCGCAGCAGGGGCACGTGTCCGGCGCGGCAAGCTCCCCGGCCTCGGGCGCCGGCCCCTCGGGCGTCTTCCATCCGTGGCCCGCGTGGCCGGGAGACGCGCCTCCCTTGCGGCGCCTGATCTCCGCCTCGTCCATCCCGGGCAGGGACGGCTTGACCGGCCTCCTGGAGGAGGGCGTCGAGAGGCCGAAGGGCCGTTCCTTCGCCGAGCGTTCCTGACGCGCGAGCTTCGACTTGAGCCGCCCGACCTGTTCCCGGAGCCTCGCGTTCTCAGACAGAAGGTCGAGATACTTCCGGCAGAGGCAGTTCCGGGACTGGCGCCGGGAGACCGTCACGGCTCGGTGTCCTGACGCGGCGAAAGGACAAGGTCGCGCCCCGCCCCGGCCATCAGCCGTTCCAGCTCGCGCCCGTTGGCGATGGCCTTGCGGACCGGCCCCTCGTGGGCGGGCCTGACGTACATGCCCCGCAGCCTGCCCCCCTCGCGGAAGGTGAAGATCAGCTTCGGGTGCTTGCGCCCGGAGGCGCACTCCCTGCAGTTCTTGCGCGTGCAGGGCGAGCGCGTCAGCGTGAGCGAGCCCTTGGCGACGGGCCACAGCGCCGCGAGCTTTTTGACGGAGGCGCCCTTCGACGCGTCATGGGCCTGGTCATGCTTTGTTTTCATGGCGAGACGTTTATCATATTACAAACGCACAGTCAAGCACAAAAAAATATTTGCGGTTTTTTTAGGCCTTGGGACAGAATCCCATCCGGCGCACCTCGCATCAGACTGCCTCCCCCCCTGTCGCTAGCCGATTACACTTCTTCCCTGTTTCCTCCTTCCAACCAAAAACGTCGGAATGCTAAGCTGAACGCATGCCAACGAGCAACCGGTCTGCGCTCAAGCTGAAGTACCTGTACGGCGGCGTTTCCCATTATCGCGCCAACGAGATTCTTGGCCCGCGCCGCATTCCGGACAACGAGATCTTCTTCATGCTGGAAGGCACGGCGACCTACAGCGCCAACGG
>JAKPUV010000728.1 GCA_029554925.1 Candidatus Hydrogenedentota bacterium
GACCGAGGCGTCGCACTTCACGTTGTACATGTTCTGCACGCGGCGCTCCGTCGGCAGCCCGTTGTCGTCCCAGCCGATGGGGAAGAAGATGTTCTTGCCGAGCATGCGCTGGAAGCGCACGATGAAGTCCTGGTGCGAGTAACTGAAGAGGTGCCCCACGTGCAGCGAGCCGCTCACCGTCGGCGGCGGCGTGTCCACCACGAAGGTCTCCCCGCGGGACTTCTCCGGGTCCCACGCGTAGAGGCGTTTCTCGGCCCACATCTCGTGCCAGCGGGGCTCCATGCTTCCCGGGTCAAACTGCTTGGGATACTCCATGCCGGTTCTCCTGACTGGTTGCGGCCGGGAGGAAACCCCGGCGCGGAACGGAGGGCGCGCGCGGCGCGCTCCGGGGGGACGGGACGAACGGCGAAAGTATACCAGACACGCGCTCCGCACGGAAACCGGCGGGGCCCGGCGGGCAAAAGAAAGGCCGCCGCGGAAAGGACCGCGGCGGCCGTGGAAGGGGCGGGACTAGGGCAGCAGGCGCTGAATGTCGAAACCGTACCAGGGCTGGCTGGTGGCCGGGGATCCGCCCGCCGCCGGCGAGAACCGGATGTTAAGCCCGTACTCCCCGGTCTGGTAGGCCGCGTCCAGCATGTTCCCCGTGGTGGCGACATACGGCGACTTGGCGATGTTCTCCATGGCGTTCTGCGTGAACGCGCTGAAGGACGGCGTGATGTTGAACGTCTTGAAGTTCTGGCGCGTGGCCGCGTCCTTCGCGCCGTAGAACATGCCCGACGTGCGCGGCGTGACACCGTCAAACTCTCCGGCAAGGTTGAAAGTCACCGTTGCCGCGCCGTTCGGCGCGTCGAACCGCACCAGCGCGCCGCGCCGCTCGTTCCGCCCGTCCGTGAGGAAGAACTGCTGGGCGTGCTGCGGCGGCACGGAGGCCAGCAGGTCCGCCGCATCCCGCAGCCCCAGCGCGTCGTACAGCGTCTCGCGGAACAGGAACTGGAAGTTGAGGTTGCCGTAGTCCGAGGCCGCGGGCGCGTCGTGGATCGACGCCTCGCTCAGCGAGATGCCGCCCAGGTTCACGCCCGTGCGGCCCACCGCCAGGCCCGCGTGGGTGAAGACCGCGTGGGGGATGCCCCGGTCGGGGATGTAGACGTTGACCGCGAGATAGTCGCTCATGCGCTTCGACCCCGCCGTGGTGGCGAGCACGCGGGACAGCGGACCGTTGATGGTCGCCGCGTGCCGCGTGAGGCTGTCCGGGCTGCGGCCGCGCCAGGCGCCCGCCGCCGCCGACCCGTAGGTGTTGCGCAGTTCCAGCGCCGCCGCCGCGTGGGCCTGGTGCAGCA
>JAKPUV010000737.1 GCA_029554925.1 Candidatus Hydrogenedentota bacterium
GCGAATCCGTCCTCGCTCGGTCCAAAGAAAAGGAGGGGAAGAAGGAGAATGAACCCGGCGACCGCCACGCAGACGCAGAGCGCAAAGGACAGCAGATTGAAAAGCCCATTGGCCCACCGCTTCCGGACAAGATTCCACAGGGCGGCGGGGAGAATGCACAGCAGGGAGAGCAGGGAGGCCGCGAACAGACCCAGAACCGCAGGGGCCAAGACACGGGCATGCGCGACCGTCACCACCGCAAACCCCCCGTAAAAGAACAGAAAAAGCGCGCCGGGCAGCCACCTGCTGTTGAAATACCGTCTCCAGACGTCGGCCAGACGGGCCATAAACCGTTCCCTCCTTCAGGTGATCCTCATTGCCTCCACAGGCAGCAGGAGCATCTTACGCCAACCGGTCCAAGGCATGCGATCGCAACAGCTCCGCGGAGAGGACGGGCGGAAAAGAATAAAGTGTGCCTGATTCGTCCACCCTGTCCATTCTGCCGTCCCGTCTAATTGCCCCTATTGTTTGAACGTCACCTTCAGCGTCCTGATCTCGAAGGGGGTCACGTGCAGCCGGACGGTTCCGTCGGGGGCGACGGGCACGGGGGTGTCGTTCTCCTCCATGAGGTCGCATTCGTGGACCGTCTTCGGCGTGCGGCAGAAGCGGAGGTCGGCGGGGCCGCGCGCGCCGTGGGCCTCGTGGAACCGCACGATGACGGCGTTGCCATCCTCGGCCTTCTTCACCGTGTCCACCACAATGTTCGCCTGCCCGGCGGCGACGAAGGACGCCGCGGCGGGCAGCGCGGGCTTGCCCGCGCCGGACCTCGCCGGAAGGGGCAGCGCGAAGGCGGGCCGGTTGAGCAGCAGGCCCTCGGCCTGCGTCGCGCCGCGCCAGTCGCCCGCGTGGGGCAGCAGCGCGTAGGTGAACTCGTGGTAGCCCTCGTCGGCGTGGGGGTCGGGGTCCACTGGGGCGCGCAGGAGCGACAGGCGCAGCACATTGCCGCGCACGTCGTGGCCGTACTTACAG
>JAKPUV010000740.1 GCA_029554925.1 Candidatus Hydrogenedentota bacterium
CCACCGCCCCGGCGCTCTCCAGTGCGTCCAGCACCCGGACCAGGCCGGGAGAGACGGCGTAATACGCGTCCACCGCCTTTCTTCCGCCCGGAGAGGAGGCGAGGACCTGGTCACGGAAGGCCCTGAGCCGGGACGCGGTGGTGCCCGAAGCGCCGAAGATTCTCGACAGGAAACACCCACCGCCGGAGGGTTGACATTCCGCGCCGTCCACCAGGTGGCACGCGATGTACGGGAAGAAGCGGGGGAAGGACCCGTAGTTGTCGAAATTGCGCTCCGGCCGTCCGCAGCTGTGGACAGTGCCGTTGCTCAGCATGCCGGCGAGGCGGTACTGGTTGGACTGGTTCAGCAGGGCCGACCCTGAGGATCCGCCCTCCGTGATGCCCTCCAGCCAGTTGACCCGGATCTGCCCCTCGTACCGCGTCGTGCACAGGAGGTCGGTGCATTCGTCGTGGTCGGGGTCGAGCACTACGCCGCGGCAGGTCTTCAGCGGGGTGCCCGCGGGATAGTGGAAGCCCTTCACCGCGTCCCCCGGCGCGGGGTCCGCCGAATCCCATCCGGCCCACGCGCGGCCGTAGGCGCCCACCGGTGCGCCGTCCAGCAGCAGCAACTGGCCGTCATGCACGCCCGTCTCCGCCAGGAAGGCCTCGCACCCGCTCCGGGGAAGCTCGTCCACCTTCGGCGCGGCCCCGCCGGGGTCGCAGACGCCCGTGCGGTAGTCCCAGAAAACATCGACTCCGGCGGGGCGCACAAACGCCCCCTCAAAACAGTGGTGGGCCGTGATGAAGAGGGGCTTGAAGTCCGGCGTGCCCGCGCGGTTGAGCAGGGTGCCCGAACACTGCGCCTGGGCCAGGCCCACGGCGATGATCAGAATGCCCTCGCCCGTGGACACCTGCCACGCCGCGGGGTCGGTCTCGCAGTCGGCGGGAAGGGGGCAGGGGTCGGCCTTCTCCGCCTTCTCTGTGAAGAAGGTGAAGAAGTGGGACACCGCCTCCACGTGCAGCGGCGGCAGCGCGCCGTCGGGCGACTCCAGCACCAGCACCGCCTCGGCGCCGGAGACGGTGGGCAGCCAGAGCCCGTGGACATCGGCGTCCGCCGCGGTGAAGGGGCCGTGCACGCGGCCGCCCGCCGCGCCGGTCACATACAGCGCCTGGCCGGGGCCGAAACCGCCCACATCCACCCGCAGGCGCACGGCCAGCGCCCCGGCGCTCGCGATGCCCGCGACAAAGCGCGTGGTTTCCCCGTCGCGCCGTCCGGCGCCAAACAGTTCATGGGCGTCCAGCCCCAGGGCGACGCCCTCGGCCACCCGGAAGGCGCCCTTTTCCGCGGCGGCCGCCTTGAGCGCGGCGTTCTTCCCCTCAAACGCCGTCACCGTGCGCACGGGCCGCGCCGCGGCGACGAGGTCCTGGACCACGGTCCGGGGCAGGGGAGTGCGCCCCGCGTCGGACAAGTCCGCCCCGGCCTTCGCCGGGGGCAGGTAGACATAGTCCGCGTGCTCCGCAAACGCGGCGCCCGGGAGGAGAAACGCGGCAGCCAGCATCCAGCGCGCAGTGTTCATGCGATCACCCGGTCCTTTCATGTCGGACGCCCCCGGATGGCCCGGACCGCCGTCATTCTACCCCAAACTCTTTTCGCACCGCAGGTACAGGTCGTTGCCGAAAAGCGCCAGCAGGGGCCCCCGCGCGCACACCGCGGCCGCCAGCCGCACCAGGGGACGGGACGCGAGGGCGCGGGTGACCCGGTAGTCGTCCCCCCGCAGGAGGTCCGGGTCCACCCACACCCGCAGTCCGGCGCGGGGGAGCCCGGCGTCCAGGGCGGCGCGCCGCAGTCCGCCGGGGGTGTATTCGTGCAGGTGGACGCGGTCCATGACGGCAAACTGCCCGTCCACGTCGCGCGCCGTGTCCGGCGCCATGCGCCGCAGCAGGGGCCGGGCCAGCGGCCACACGAGGCTCCGGAAATGCCGGTTGGGCGTGGTGTGGGCCAGCAGGAAGCCGCCCGGCCTCAGCACGCGCCACATCTCGCGCAGCAGGAGCACGCCGCCCTCGCGGTCCTGATGCTCCAGAATGTCCCCCGCGAAGACCCGGTCGAAGGACCCGTCGGCGAAGGGGAGCCGCATGGCGTCGCCGCGGGCCAGCGCGGCGGCGGGCGCGGTGCGCCGGGCGATGCGGCAGGCGGCGGGCGAGTAGTCCAGGCCGAAGGCGCGCGCCCCCGTCTCCGCCACCGCGCGAAGCAGGTCGCCCCGCGCGAAACCGATGTCGAGCACGGCCAGCCCGGGCACGGGCGCCGTCAGGGCGAGGTGCTTCGCGCGCAGGGGGGACAGCTCGCCCCTGCGGTGGGCCGCGTAGCCCTCGATCGCCTCGCTGAGGTAATAGGCGTCGTCGTAGACGTCCGGGGAAAGGGTGTGCGGCGGGCGCGCGGTCATGGCCGTCTCATGCGAGGCGGCCGGCGAGCCACTCCGCGAAATGCAGGGGCTTCCGGTCCGTCAGATGGGTCACCTGCTGCCGGCAGCTCGTGCCCGACACGATCAGCGCCGTGTCCGCAGGCAGCGCGTTGATCAGCCGCACCAGCGGCTCCGCCACCCTCACCGAGAGGGCGTACTTGTCCTTCATCGCGCCGAAGGCCCCGGCCATGCCGCAGCACCCCGAATCCAGCAGGGAGGCCTCCGTGCCCGGCACGCGGCCCGCCGCGCGGAGGATCACCGCCGGGTCCGACACCGCCTTGGCGTGGCAGTGGACATGCACGGCCGCGCGCGCGGGCGCGCCGGAGAAGGCCAGCGCGTCGGGGGATTCTGCCAGCAGACGGTCCACGAACTCCTCGAAGAGGACGCAGCGCGCGGCGGTTTCCTCCGCCCCGGCGACGCCCAGCTCGCGGTAGTCCTCGCGGAACATGGAGAAACACGACGGCTCCAGGAAAAGCACCGGGGCGGCTGATCCGCGCAGCGCGGCGAGGTTCCGTTCGCCGAAGCGCCGGGCCACGTCGAGGCGGCCCATGCTGAACGCGGGCCGTCCGCAGCAGGCGTGGCCCTGGATCAGGCGCGGTGCGAAGCCCGCCGCCTCCAGCACCCGCACGGCGGCCCGGCCGATGCCCGGCTCGTAGTGCCGCACGAAGCAGTCGTCCCACAGGAGCACCTCGCCGCGCGGGGCGCGGTCTGCCGTCGTCGCGCGGGCGCGGAACCACCGGTCAAAACGCTCCGCCGCGAATTCCGGCAGCGGGCGCTCCGCGCTGATGCCCAGGAGCCGCTCCGCGGCGAGGCGCGCGGGCCTCCACCGCTGGAGCGCGTTGGCCGCGCCCGGCGCAATGCCGCACAGTTCCCCGAGCAGGTCCACGCGGCTGAGCACCCGCGCGGCCAGCGGCACCCCGTGGCGGCGGTGCCGTGCGTGGAGCAGCTCCGCCTTGAGCAGCGGCAGGTTCACATTGGAGGGGCACTCGCCCGCGCAGGCGCGGCACGACAGGCAGTTGCTGATGGCCCGTTCCAGCTCGTCGGAGAGCAGGGGACCGCCCGGAGAGGTGATGCGCCCCTCCAGCACGGCGCGGATGATGGTGGCGCGCCCCCGCGTGCTCATGATCTCCTCGCCCGTCGCCTGGAAGGTGGGGCACATGGTCGGTCCGTCCTTCCGGCAGCCGCCGCAGCCGTTGCACTGGTCCAGGTTTCCCTGGAACGACTTGTCCTTCGCGGCGAAGGCCAGCTCGGGGTCGAAGGGCAGGGGGGGGGAGCCCCCGTCCCAGCGCAGGCGCGTGTCAAAGCGGCACGACCCGTCGTCAATGATCTTGCCCGGGTTCAGGAGGTTTCCGGGGTCGAAGGCCCCCTTGACCTCGCGCATGAGCGCCGAGAGCTCCGGGCCGATCTGGTCCGCGACAAACTCGGTGCGCGCGATGCCCACGCCGTGCTCCCCGGCGAGAGAGCCGCGGAAACTCCGGCACAGGGCGGCGACCTCCTCCCCGATCATGCGGTACTTCGCGCGGTCCCCCGGGGTGCGCAGGTTGAGCACGGGCCGCACATGCAGCAGCCCGGCGCCCGCGTGCCCGTAGAAGGACGCCTCGACCTCCGCGCGCGCGAAGAGGGCGCGCAGCGCCGCCGTGTATTCCGGCAGGCGCGCCGCGGGCACGCACACGTCCTCGATGCCGGGGACGGGTTTCGCCAGGCCGGGGCGCCCGGTCAGCAGCGAGAGGCCCGCCTTGCGCAGCCCCCACACCAGCGCCATCTCCGCGGCCGTCGCGCAGACCTTCATGCGCACGCCGGGAAAGCGGCGGGCGAGTTCCGCGAGGCCGTCCAACTCGTTGTTGTAGAACTCCACCATCAGGAAGATGCGGCAGGGTTTCGCGTCGAGCTCCAGAAAGTCGCGGGCCGGCTGGAAGGCGCGCTGTCCGCGCGTCTGGTCGAAGAGGACGTCGTCCACATACTCGATGGCCACCGGCGCGAGGGCCTGGAGGGCCGCCGCCGCCTCGAAGGACTCGGCGGGGTCGTCAAAGAAGAGCACCGCCAGCCCCTTGCTCTTCGGCAGGGGCGTCACGCGCAGGGTCGCCGAGAAGACGATCCCCAGGGTGCCCTCGCTTCCGCCGATCAGCTTCGACCAGTCGGGGCCGGCCGCGCCGCGCGCCCGCAGGTACCGGTCGAGGCCGTAGGCGGGCCAGCGCTTGCAGATGCCGTCGTGGAAGCGTTCCCGGATG
>JAKPUV010000755.1 GCA_029554925.1 Candidatus Hydrogenedentota bacterium
CCGCGCCGAAGAGGGGCGCACCGAGGAGGCCCTCGCCGACTTCCGCGAGGCCCTCACGTATCCCGAGAACCTCGGCGTCGGCCGGAAATACAAGCCCACCGAGGCCGAGGCCCGCTACTGGGCCGGCAAAATGCTCCACCAACTCGGCCGCACCGAAGAGGCCCGCGCCGAATGGACCGAGGGCGCCGGCCAGGTGGACCGCCAGTCCCCGACGCTCCCCTTCATCACCGTCACCGACGCCCAGGACGCCCACGTCAAAAAATGCGCCGCCGCCCTGGAGCTGCTGGCGAAATAGCCCGAACACGGGAGGATGCCGGGCCATGCGCATGCCCTTCGGAAAGACGCGCCGCACCCTGTGGGTGCTGGCGGCCTGCGCCGCCGCGGCGTTGCCCGCGTGCCGCGTGGTGAACACGCCGCCGGTGCCGCTCGACGGGCCGGGGTGCGCGGGCGGGCTGCTGGCGGAGCATCCGGACGGCAGGTTCACGCTGCATGTGATCAACGAAAGCAGCGCGACGCCGAAGGTGGACATACTCGTGTGCATTGACGGGAAGACCGCCGTACACCACCGCTTTGCCGTCGGCGACGGGCACAACTGGCATGCCTTTGTCTTCGACCTTGCCCCCGGCCCGCACACGCTCCGCGCCCGGTCCGTCAAGGGCGGGGCGCATTTCGAGCAGGAGTTCACCCTCGGCGAAGACCGGCGCTGGGCCCGGCTCCAGTACTGGCCCCCCGGCCGCGGCCGCCCCACGGATTCCGCGCGCGCGCCGGGGTTCACCCTCGAGATCGAAGACCGGCCGATGATGTTCCTTTAGGGTGCGCAAAGAGGGGCGCTGGGACTGTTGAAGGAGCCTTCCCCCGCATCAGCGGGTATGATTGGGAGGACGCCGGAGAAAGGTTGGACGCTCAGAGCAGGGAAACTTATGGAGAAGACTGGGCTGGCAAAAGCGCGCGCGCGCCTGTTCCTGTGGCTCACCGTGTGCGTGATCCTGCCTGCGGGCCTGCTGGCCGGGGCCGAGGGAGCGCTCCGGGCGGCGGGGTACGGCGAGTCCACAGAGCCGTTCATCGGGCGGACCTGCGGGGGCAAACGCGTCTTCTTCCGGAACAAGGCCTTTCTGCAGCAGTTCTTCGCGAAG
>JAKPUV010000791.1 GCA_029554925.1 Candidatus Hydrogenedentota bacterium
CTGCGGCGTCTGCGCGAAAGTCTGTCCCGTGGAGGCCATCTCCTGGCGGAAAAAAGAGCCGGCCGTTCTGAACCGCGACAAGTGCATCCGCTGCAAGGCCTGCATCCGGGCCTGCAAATTCAAGGCGATCCACTAGAGGCAGTCCATGATCACCCTGACAGTCAACGGCATCGAAGTCACCGTCCCCCGGGGAAGCACCATCCTGCAGGCCGCCGAGAAAGCCGGTGTCTTCGTCCCGACGCTCTGCCACGACAGGCGAATCACTCCCTACGGGGCCTGCCGCCTCTGCGTCGTCGAGGAACGACGGAAGCCCGGAAGCCTCATCCCGTCGTGCTTCACCCCCGCCCGGGACAGGATGGAGATCCTCACGGAGACCCCCGCCGTGCTCGACGCCGTGCGCACCCAGCTCCAGCTCATCCTCGTGAACCATCCGCTGGAATGCCCCATCTGCGACAAGGCGGGCGAGTGCACCCTCCAGGACCTGGTCATCCGTTACAACGTCACCGAGGCCCCTTTCGGTACGGAGGCCTTCGCGCGCTACCTGGACCGCCGCTCGCCGCTCATCGAGCGGGACATGACCCGCTGCGTCCTGTGCGGCCGCTGCGTCCGGATCTGCGGCGAGCTGCAGGGCCGCGAGGAGCTGGAGTTTCAGCACCGGGGCCACAAGATGGTCGTGGGGACCGACGGGGGGCGGGCCCTCGATTGCGACTTTTGCGGGCTCTGCGTCTCCACGTGCCCCGTGGGCGCGCTCAACGACAAGCTCTTCAAGGACGGGACCCGCGTCTGGAAGCTGCGCAGGGAGCCTTCCGTCTGCACCCACTGCGGGCTTGCCTGCCGGGCGGACTTTCACCTCGATGAGGGGCGGCTGCGGCGCGTGACGCCGGCCGCCCCGGCGGGCAACGGGAAGGGGATCCTCTGCGCGAGGGGGCAGTTCGGATGGCGGGCCTTCCGGAGCGCCTCCCGCATCGGGGCGCCCCGGATCCGGCGGGACGGGGCCCTGCACGAGACCGGCTGGGACGAGGCCATCGGACATGCCGCGAAGGCGCTCGACGCCGTCCGGCGCTCGCACGGCGCACCGTCGGTCGCCCTGCTCACGGCGGACCACCTCACCACGGAGGAGGCCGCGGCCTGGGGCGCCTTCTGGCGCGACACCTTCGGCGGCGGCCCGATCGGCTCGATCCAGGCGGGCGGGTACCGCCAAATCCTCGAAACCCTGATCGGCGTCCGGGGCGCGCGGGTTGCGGGGGGGACGCCCCGGGATCTGGACGAGGCAGAGGCACTTGTCGTGCTGGGCGGCGGCTCCGCCGAGCTGCACCCCGTGCTCAAGCCTCTCGTCAACGGCTGGATGAGAAAAGGGGGCAGGGACCTCGCCGTCGTCTCGTCCTGGCCGGATTCCCTGACGCGGCGGGCAACGCTGCCCCTCACCGTCGCCCCCGGCCTGGTGGAGGACTTCTGCGGCGAGCTCCTGGCCGCGCTCGGGTCGGAGAGAACCGGCTCGCCGACCGACCTGGCGAGGTACGGCATCGATTCCTGCGCCCTGGCCCGTCTCGTCGGCCTTCTCGAGGAAAACCGCGGGGTCCTGGTGCTCGTCGCGCCTGAACCCTGGGGCGACAACCGGCAGAAGGCCCGCCTGGCGGCGTATCTGCAGGATCGGGTCCGGGCCGTCGTGCCCCTGGGCGGGCAGGTCAACAGCGCCGGCGCCGTTCTCGGCTCGGGCCTCGTCTCCGACGGCGGGGCCGGAAACGGGATATCGCTTATCGAGGCGATCGAGGCCGGACGGATCCGGGCCCTGTACCTCCTGGGCGAGGATCCCCTCGAGGGCCTGCCGGATCCGCAGCGCGTGCGCCGCGCCCTGGAGCGGCTCGATTGCATTGTCTGCCAGAGCCCCTTCGGGACGGCCGTCACGGACCTCGCGCACGCGGTCCTTCCCGCGGCTCTCCTGCACGAAAAGCGGGGCTCGATCCTGTCGCTGCTGGGGGAGAATCGCAGCCTGCGCCCCGTGCTGCCGCCCTTCGGGCAGTCCCGGCCGGACGGAGAGATCCTCCCGGACCTGGCCGCGGCGCTGGGCGCCGGATCGCGCGCGCCTTCGGCCCCTCCGATGCCGGAGCCGACGGTCCCCCGGACTGCCGCCGTGCCGGAGGCCGGCGCGCCGGCGATGCCTTTCCGCCTCGAAGCGGTGCCGTCGCTGTTCGGCGACGGGATCCTGTCGAGGCAGAGTCCCGACCTGGAGGAACTGCGCCGGGGGCTCCGGGTCGTCATGAGCGGCGAGGACTTCGAGCGCCTGGGGCTTGCGGAGCGCGAAACCGTGGAGGTCCGGACCCCGGCCGGCTCCGCCCGCGCCGAGGCGGAGCGGGACGCGGGGCTGCTGCAGGGCCTGCTCCTTCTGCGCCACGCGGCGGGAAGACCTGCCGGGCTTTCTCTCATCCGGCAGGGGACCGGCTGCATCCCGGCGGACATTGTGAGGATCGGGACATGACGACGACGGATATTCTGTGGGGCGTGCTGCGGATCGTCCTCATCTTTTCGGCCGTCATGGGCCTCGTGGCCTACATGACCCTCATGGAGAGGCGTTTCCTGGGCTTTTTCCAGCTCCGGCTGGGCCCCAACCGCGTGGGACCCGGGGGGCTGCTGCAGCCGATCGCCGACGGCATCAAGCTCCTCTTCAAGGAGGACATGAC
>JAKPUV010000837.1 GCA_029554925.1 Candidatus Hydrogenedentota bacterium
TTCTCAGACTCATCGAACGGTTCCTCCTGGTATGTTGGACTGGTTCTGGATGGCGGTTGCCGTCCTCGGGGGCCGGCACCTCCGCCAGTATAGCAAAGGAACGGGGGACAATGCCCGGACGGCCAAATCGGCGAATAGTGCAGAAACCCCGTGCCCGCCGATGCCGTGCCTGCACGAGATTGCGTCACTTCGTTCGCAATGACGGGGTAGGCGGCGGCTACATGATAAATCAACGGTCATCGCGTCATGGCGAACGAAGTGAAGCCATCCCGTTCCCGACAGGTCGTTGGTTTTCCGGCTGCCTGTCGGCTATCGGCCCGCCGCCCTTCTTGGGCGTGCCCGCCGCGGCGTGGTATACTTCGCGCGCCATTTTATGAGGCGCATTTCGCGGAATTATTCGCATGAACTCCAGCAAACAGCGGTTTCCGGCCTGGATTCGGCGGGCTTGGCCCTCCGGTCCCGCCCATGAAGAGGTGAGGTCCCTGCTTGGCGGCCTGAACCTCCACACCGTCTGCCAGAGCGCGCACTGCCCCAACCAGGGGGAGTGCTGGGCCCGCCGCACCGCCACGTTCCTGATTATGGGAAACGTCTGCACGCGCCACTGCGCCTTTTGCGGGGTCCATTCCGGCGCGCCCCTGCCCGTGGACCCGGACGAGCCGGAGAAGGTCGCCGAGGCCGTGGCCCGACTGGGCGTCCGCCACACCGTCATCACGTCGGTCACCCGGGACGACCTGCCGGACGGCGGCGCGGCGCATTTCGCGCGCGTGATCCGCGCGATCCGCACGCGGACGCCGGAGGTCACCCTGGAGGTGCTGACGCCGGATTTCGGGGCGGACCCCGAAGCCCTCGCGCTTGTGGCGGAGGCGGCCCCGGAAATTTATAGCCACAACATCGAGACCGTGCGGCGGCTGCATCCCGCGCTGCGGGACGCCCGGTACCGCTACGGCACCTCCCTCGAAACGCTGCGGGTCGCCCGACGGCTCATGCCGGGCGCCGTGGTGAAGTCCGGGTTCATGCTGGGCTGCGGCGAGACGGAGGCCGAGGCGCTGGAGACGCTGGCCGACCTGCGCGCGGCGGGCTGCGACGCCGTGGCCGTGGGGCAGTATCTGCGCCCGCGAACGGAGAACGCCCCGGTGGCGGAGTTCGCTCCGCCGGAGTGCTTTGACCGGCTGCGGGCGGCGGCGCTGGACCTCGGGTTCGCCTTTGCCGTGGCCGGACCCTTTGTGAGAAGCTCGTACCATTCGGAGGACGCGCTGCGCGCGCGGCCCTCCGGGAGGGCCTGAGAGATG
>JAKPUV010000898.1 GCA_029554925.1 Candidatus Hydrogenedentota bacterium
GGACGATGCGCCGGTTGGTTATCCACAACCGGCAGGCGGCGGCGGCCCGGTCCAAAGAGCCGCCCCCTGCCGGGTGTGGGTAACCAACGTGGCAACTATAAGGGGGGTGGTTCGCGGGAGCGAACCGGGGGATGTTCCGGAACCGGGCCGCGGCGCAGACACTAAGAACATCCCCCGTCCGCGAAGACGCGGCCACCCCCCTGAAGGGGGGACCCAAGACAGCCGGCCTCCTGCCACAAGCCGCCCGATCCATTCGCGGGGCGCGGTGGAGGTTCTTCACATTCCCCCCCTCCGGCGAGGGTTTTCTGCGGTCACAACATGTATGACGGCGGCTCATGCTTCGTTGTCCTAGAACTGGAAATACAGGAACGGGTTGAACGACTGTTCGAACATCACCATGACGGACAGGATGAACAGCGGGACAAGGACCAGGACGCGCGCCCAGGTGACCTTTTCCGCGAGGTCGAAGGCCTGCCGCCGCTGGAGCGCGAGGAAGGCGCAGACGCCCAGGAGGGCGATATTGCCGGGCGTGTACAGCAGTCCGCCGAGAAGCGCGGAGGCGGGGGTTGTTTCGGCGAGGCCGAAGAGGGCGGCGAAGTAGGCCGCCGCCGCCGACAGGGTCTCCGACCGGAACAGGACCCAGGAGAACAGCACGAGCACGAAGGTGATCGCCACCTGGACGGCGCGGGGCAGGCGGGCGTAGACGCTCTCCTTTCCGCGCCAGCGTTCGAAGGCGAGCCACGCGCCGTGGTACGCGCCCCAGGCGACAAAGGTCCAGTTCGCGCCGTGCCACAGGCCGCCGAGAAGCATTACGATGGCGAGGTTGATGTAAGTGCGCCGCGCGCCGCGCCGGTTGCCGCCGAGGGGCACGTAGAGGTAGTCACGGAGGAAGGTCGAGAGGGAGATGTGCCAGCGCCGCCAGAACTCCGTGATGCTGGCGGAGCGGTAGGGGGCGTCGAAGTTGCGGGGGAACTCAAAGCCGATCATGCGGCCGAGGCCGATGGCCATGTCGGAGTAGGCGGAGAAGTCGAAATAGATCTGGAACGCGTAGGCCGCCGCGCCGAACCACGCGTCGGCGGCGCAGGGAGCGGCGGCGGCGAACACCTCGTCGGCGATGCCCCCGGCGAGATTGGCCAGAAGGATCTTCTTGGCGAAGCCGAGAATGAACAGGGCGACGCCGCTGGAGAACTTCTCCAGCGTGTGGTCGCGGCGGACAAGCTGCTCCGCCACGGTGTTGTAGCGGACGATGGGCCCGGCCACGAGCTGCGGGAACAGGGCGACGAAGCAGGCGAAGTCGAAGAAGCTGCGCGCGGGCGGCGCGTCGCCCCGGTACACGTCAATGGCGTAGGTCATGCTCTGGAAGATGTAGAACGAGATGCCGACGGGCAGCGTGACCTGGAGCAGGGGCAGGGCGGACGCGCCGAAGACGGACAGCAGCGCGTTGACGTTGCCCTCGAAGAACATGGCGTACTTAAAGAAGCCGAGGGTGCTCAGGCTCACGGTCACGGAGACGACCAGGGCGGCCTTGCGCCGCCGTTGGGACGCGCCCTCCGCGGCGATGACGCACCCGCCCGCGTAGTTCACCGCCGTGGCGAAGAGCATGAGCAGGATGAACCACGGGTTCCACCAGCCGTAGAAGACATAGCTCGCCAGCAGGAGGAGGAAATTGCGCCCGCGTGGCAGCAGGTAGTACGCGGCCAGCACCGCCGGGAGGAAGTAGAACAGGAAGATGTGGGAGGTGAAGACCATGAATCAGGGCCGCGCCGCCGGATTGGTCCAGACCGCCCAGTAGATGGGGCCGGTCTCCTCGCCGAAATAACGGTTGATGATGCCGCCCATGAAGAAGTCGTCAATGGGGACTTCCAGGGCCATGCGGTGGACGTCGCCCGCCTTGAAGGCCTGGAGCGTGCCGCCGACGTCCTCCACGCGCGCGTCCTTCACGCGGTCGCGCGGCTTCTCG
>JAKPUV010000899.1 GCA_029554925.1 Candidatus Hydrogenedentota bacterium
CGAGAAGCCGCGCGACCGCGTGAAGGACGCGCGCGTGGAGGACGTCGGCGGCACGCTCCAGGCCTTCAAGGCGGGCGACGTCCACCGCATGGCCCTGGAAGTCCCCATTGACGACTTCTTCATGGGCGGCATCATCAACCGCTACTTCGGCGAGGAGACCGGCCCGGTCTACTGGGCCGTCTGGACCAATCCGGCGGCGCGGCCCTGATTCATGGTCTTCACCTCCCACATCTTCCTGTTCTACTTCCTCCCGGCGGTGCTGGCCGCGTATTACCTGCTGCCGCGCGGGCGCAACGTCTTCCTCCTGCTGGCGAGCTATGTCTTCTACGGCTGGTGGAACCCGTGGTTCATCCTGCTGATGCTCTTCGCCACGGCGGTGAACTATGCGGGCGGGCTGGTCATCGCCGCGGAGGGCGCGTCCCAACGGCGGCGCAGGGCCGCCCTCACCGTCTCGGTGGCCGTGAGCCTGGGCACCCTCGGGTTCTTCAAGTACGCCATGTTCTTCGGGGGCAACGTCAACGCCCTGCTGTCCCTTTTCGGCGCGTCCGCGCTACCCCTGATCCAGATCACGCTGCCCGTGGGCATCTCGTTCTACATCTTCCAGAGCATGACCTACGCCATAGACGTGTACCGGGGCGACGCGCCGCCCGCGCGCAGCTTCTTCGACTTCGCCTGCTTCGTCGCCCTGTTCCCGCAGCTCGTGGCCGGGCCCATCGTCCGCTACGGCACCGTGGCGGAGCAGCTCGTCCGCCGTGACCACACGCTGGAGAAGTTCTCCGGCGGCGTCGCCCTGTTCATTCTGGGCTTCGCCAAGAAGATCCTCCTCGCCAACCTCGCCGGGGGCGTCGCCGACGAGGTGTTCGCCGCCGCCGCGCCCTGCGCCGCCGACGCGTGGTTCGGCGCGGCGGCCTACGCGTTCCAGATTTACTTCGACTTCTCCGCCTACTCCGACATGGCCATCGGCCTGGGCCGCATGATCGGCTTCGAGTTCCCCCGCAACTTCGACGCCCCCTACCGCTCCGCCAGCATCACGGAGTTCTGGCGGCGCTGGCACATCTCCCTCTCGACCTTCCTGCGCGA
>JAKPUV010000900.1 GCA_029554925.1 Candidatus Hydrogenedentota bacterium
TTCTGGAACCCGTGGCTGGCGGTGCGCACGGCCACGAGGGGTTTGCCCGCCGCGCAGTACCGCTTCACGCGGTCGAGCTGGTCCCCCGAGATTTCCAGCCGCCTCGTGTAGAACAGCGCGGTGTCGCAGGTATCGAGGGCCTCGAGTCCGGGGAGGTTCTCCCAGCCGTCGGCGCGCAGAAGCACGCACTCCGCCGCGAAGTTCTCCTCCAGATAGGCCTTGAACACCGCCAGCGCGGTGTCCGAGTCGTATTCAAAGGACCCGGAGACCAGGCAGACCCTGAGCGGGGCCTCCTGCGCGGGGGCGGTCCAGGCGCACAGGAGGCACAGGAGCAGGCAGGCGGGGAAGAATCTCATGGCGCGGACTCCGTTGGGGCGGTCGTCAGACCTGTTCCGGGATGGCGAAGGGCTCGCGGTACTCCCGCTTGAAGAGGGCGTCAACCTCGTTGTCTGCGGTCTGAAGCGTCTGCGGGTCCACCACCATGCGGCGTCCGCCAACACGGACGCCCATGTTGCCGTAGTGGACCAGCAGGTTGCTGGCCACGCCGATCTCGATGTCCGCGGCGGGCTTGTTCCGCGTGCGGACGCAGTCGAGGAAGTTGGCGCGGTGCTCGTTGTTCGCCTGGCGGCCGTAGCCACCGTCTATCACCTCGCCGTTCTCGCGGATGACCTGCCAGCCACAGCCGTGGCGGCCGAGGTACATGAGCCCGCGCGTGCCGTACAGCTCGATGCGCGTGGCGTTTGTCGGCCAGAAGGGGTACTTGTCCCCGTCGCGGACATCGTCGCCCGCCTTGATCATGTAGGGGGAGTACTCCGTCAGCTCGAAGGTCATGATGCGCCGCTCGTACTCGAAGGTGACCGTCTGCGTGTCCGGCACCTCGCGGTCGTCCGGAAAGGCGAGGCGGCCGCCGCTGGCGGTGACCACTTTCGGCGGCGGGGGGTCGCCCAGGGCGAAGCGGGCGAGGTCGAGCTGGTGGATGCCGTCGTCGCCCATGTCGCCGCCGCCGTAGGCCCACCACATCTTCCAGCCGCTGTGGAAATGGCCCTCGTTGAACGGGCGCGACGGCGCGGGGCCGAGATAGAGGTCATAGTCCACGCCGTCCGGCTTCGGGGAGTCCGGCGGGCAGGTGAACGGCCCGCCGCCCTTCATGTTGTAGACCTTGACCAGGGGGATGTCGCCGAGTTTCCCGCTCTGAATGTACTCGCGGGCGGCGAGGGCGTAGGCGGCGCTGCGGTTCTGCAGCCCGCACTGGACGACGCGGTTATACTTGCGCGCCGCCTCCACCATCCGCTGCCCCTCCCAGAGGTTGTGGCAGGGGGGCTTCTCC
>JAKPUV010000902.1 GCA_029554925.1 Candidatus Hydrogenedentota bacterium
GTGACGGAGCCCGTGAGCCCGCCGACCTCCACGATGTCCCCGACGCGGATGGGCTGCTCCCCCATGAGGATGAGGCTGCTGAGGAAGTTGCCCACGAGGGTCTGGGCGCCGAAGCCGACGCCGATGGCCGCCGCGCCGCCGATGAAGGTGAAGACCGTGAGGGAGATGTTGAGATACTTGAGGACGGCGTAAAAGACGATGAGCAGGAGCACGTAGCGGGTGATGGTCTCCACAACATAGCGCCCGCCCGGGCGCAGCTTCAGGCGTGTGATCGCGAACCCGGTGATCCGGTTCAGGAACAGCCGGGTGAAGAGGAGCCCGAACACCAGGATGACCGCCGCGATGATCAGCTTGCGCGGCGTGATGGACTCGCCCCCGATGGCGAACAGCTCCCGGTCAAACACGCTGAGGGCGCTTTTCCACAGGTCCGCGGCCTCCTGCACGGCGCGGTCGAACCCGGACAGGGCCTCCGCGCGCGCCCGGATGTCCAGCCGCGCCGCCTTGGCCAGGCGGGACAGGGTGTCGACCCGCGTGCTCAGGCGGAGCAGGGCGGCCTCCCGCTCGCCCGCGGCCTCGCGCCGGGCGCGCAGCTCCGCCCGCCCCTCCTCCGGCAGGGACTCCGTCTCCTTGTCCAGGGCGGCGGCCTGGGCGCGGACCGCGTTGAGCCGCTGCTCGAAGATGGCGTAGAGCCCGTCATAGCGCGACCGGAATCCGTCCACCCCGCGCTCCACCTCGGCCAGGGGCCGGCGTTCCCCGCCCACGCCGGGGTTGGCCGTCTCGAAGCGGAGCCGCCAGATCTCCAGGGCGTCCGCCTCCATTTCCAGCAGGCTCCCCAGGGCGTCCACCTGCGCCTGTGCCGCCTCCAGCCGGGCGCGGGCCGTCTCGCGCTGCGCGGCGAGCGCCGGGTCCTGGGCCCCCGCCTCGGCCTTCCGGGCGAGCTCCGTGTCGCGGGCGGCCCGGCGGTCCAGCTCGCGCCGGGCGCGGGCAAACTCCTCCTCGAGGGCCGCCCGGGCCTGCTCCCCGGCGCGCGCGATCTCGTCCATCTCCTTCTGCGTGAAGAGCGTCTGCGCGGCGGCGGCGGCCGTGCGGCGCTGGGCGAGCTTTAGCTCCGTGTCCAGCCGCTCGAGCCGCCGGTCGGACACCGTGATGGCGGCGCGGAGGGCCTCGATGCCCAGCTCGGAGGCGCGCTGGCGGCGGCGGGCCGTGTCAAGGGCGAACAGCGTCCGGGCCTTTTCCTCCTCCGAGGCCGCGGACTTGGCCGCCTCGGCCGCCTGGTTCACCAGCGTCTTCTGCTGGTCAAGGGTGGCCTGCTCGCGCGCGGCCATGCCCTGCACCACGTCGCGCCCCAGCCGCTCCGCGTCCATCTCGCGCTGCTTGTCGTCCACCTGTCCGCGCAGCGTGTCCAGAAAGGCCACGGTGTGCGGGGGCGGCTCGTCCAGCTTTACGAAGGAATCCAGGCTTTGCCGGGCCTTTTCCGCGCCGGCGCGCTCCGCTTCGAGGTCGCGCTCCTGCTGGATCCGGGACTGGACCGCCTTGAGAACGTCGCGGGCCGCCTGCACGCGCGCCTCCGCCAGGTCCGACGTGATGCCGGGGGGAAGGGACTCCGGCCGCTCCACCAGTGACAGCGCCTCGGCCAGCCGCTGTTCGGCCTCGCGCGCCTGTTCGCGCAGGGATTCGGCGAGGACCTCCGGGGACGGCTGCGCGGGCGCGGCCTCCGCGGCGGGTTCTTTGCCCTGAAACTGGGACAGACCGGGAATCTGTGCGGTGGCCGTGGCTGCGGCCAGAAGGGCCGCCAGCAGGAGCGCGGCGGCCGGCAGCCGGTGTTTCATCCGTCGCATGACATGCCTCCCTCAGAACAGTTCCAGGTTCTGCGGCAACGGCGGTTCAAAAACGCGGTGGAGCAGGAGCATCACCTCGGCGTCCACCGCGGCATAGTTTAGCTGATCCGGGGTCAGCGGGCGAACCGTCCAGTCGGAGAGCTGGAGGGCCTTGTCCAGATAGATGCCCAGTTCGCGCTCGCAGACGTCCCCCAGCTTGTGCCCCGACACCCCCCCCTTGCGGTGCTTCTTGCGCGAGGCGGTCAGGGTGTCGTAGACCCCGTCAATCTTGATGCCGTGCTTCCCGAGCATCTCGCGCTCAAAGTCGGCGTTGTGGATCACCTTCAGCACCTCCGCGCTCTCCATCACGGGGCGCAGCGGGTCCAGAGGCGCCAGGGCGAGGGCGTCCAGAATGTAGGTGCGCCCCGGCACGGCGATTTGGACCGTGCACAGGGTGCGCGGCTCCTCCAGCGTGGTCTCCACGTCCAGGCCCATCATCCGCTCCCGCTCCAAAAGGGGGCAGAGGGCCTCGAACTCCTCCCGGCGGTCCACCCAGGTCCACGGGACCGAGGGACGGTAGACGCCGCTGCGCCGCACCAGCACCGCAATGGACCGGTCGCCCGTGTCGGGCGGCAGCACCTCCATGTCCTCGACGTCGCATTCTGCCAGCAGTTCCCGGGCGGCGTCCCTGACCGCCCCCATGCCGCCGGCGGCCCATACCTGCGCCAGAATTCGGCTGGTGACGACCAGCAGCCCCCCCGGCTTCACATACTGGAACGCCTCGGCCAGGGCACGCCGCCGCGCCTCCGGGGTCTTCAGCCGGGTCAACAGGTAGTTGAAGAACACGAAATCATGGTGGCCGGACGGCTTGTCGTTATAGCCAAAAGGAGGGTGCGGGTCGTACCCGTGCACCTTGAACCGGCGCAGCAGAAGCCACTGCACATCCGCGCCCTGGCCGCAGCCAAAGCACAGGATGCGGGCCTTGTGGGAGATGCGCTGGCCCTCCAAAAGGGCATGGAGGACCGGCGCCGCGGGTCGCCGCGCCGCTGAATTCCCGCGCCCCGGGAGCGTGGGGGGGGTCCGATCCGGGTCAGCCAAAAAAAGTTCCTTTTTGAGTCTCTGTGGGTCGCGTTTTTGCCATTTTTTCTCGTCTCGCCCCAATATTTTCAAAAAAACGGGCGGACAACTCCTCAAAATCGCGCTGTTTTCGGGTGGAAACCCCCGTTTTTCAGCATAATAACCAAAAATCAACCGCACTTAGCAAAAGAATCTATTGAATCAGGAGAAGTCCCGGCGCGTAGAATACCGCCAACTGAGACCTTCCCGGTGGAGAAGATCATGCCCTTTTTCTCCGGAAAGTTCAACACAGCCTCCAAGCGTGTCGCATTCCGGCCTGTGGCCGGGCAAACACATCGGGGTTCTCCATGAAAGAAAAAGTCACGAAAACCTATCAGGAACTGCACGCAAAAGCGGAGAAGCGGCTTGCCAAAGCCGTGCCGGCCAAGGCCGTCCGCATCCAAGTCGGCTCGGCCACCTGCGAAAACGCGGCCGGGGCGGTGGAGGTGTGGCAGGAGTTCGAGCGGAACATCCTCACGAGCGGCCGTTCGGACATTCTCCTGCACAAGACCGGCTGCACGGGCCGGTGCAGCCGCGAGCCCATCGTGACGGTGTTCACGCCGGGCCAGATGCCGGTGATCTACCAGCAGGTGGACCGCGACACGGCGCACAAGATTTTCACGCAGCACGTCCAGGGCGGGCAGCCGCTGGAGGACCAGCTGCTGGAGAAGGCGGAGATCCGCCCGGACTACGAGGTGCTCGTGTGCGACGACAAGCACTGCGGCGTCCTTGTGGGCGGCAGCACGGAGAAGGCCTTCCTGCGGGCGCTGGAGGACGCGGGCCTCGGCACGGACAAGGTGCGGGTCATTCCGGTGGGGTGCCTGGGCTTCTGCTCGACGCCGCGGCCGGACGGCGCCACCAGCGTGATGGTGCGCCCGGGCGAGACGATCTACAACGTGCGTTCGGCGGACGACGTGGCCCGGATCGTGAAGGGGCATCTGGCGGGCGGGGTGCCGGTGGCGGAACTGCTGAGCGACGCAAAGCCGATCAGCCAGCGCTTCTTCGACCTCTACGGCGACGTGTCTTTCTTCAACCGGCAGAACCGGATCGCCCTGCGGAACGCGGGCGTGGTGGACCCGGAGAGCATTGACGAGTACATCCACTACAACGGGTTCCAGGCGCTGGCGACGGCGCTGGCCAAGGAGGATCCGGAGTGGGTGATCAACGAGGTGCTGCTGTCGCAGCTGCGCGGGCGCGGCGGCGGCGGTTTCCCGACGGGCCAGAAGTGGAAGCTGACGCGCCAGCACGTGAAGAACACCTGCTACATCATCTGCAACGCGGACGAGGGCGACCCGGGCGCGTTCATGGACCGCAGCATGCTGGAGTCCGACCCGTACAGCGTGATCGAGGGCATGATCCTCGGCGGCTACGCGGTCGGGGCGACGCGCGGCTTCTTCTACGTGCGGGCCGAGTACCCGCTGGCGATCAAGCGCATCGAGCACGCGCTGGCGGAGTGCCGGAAGCACGGGCTGCTCGGCAAGAACATCCTGGGCTCGGGCTTCAGCCTGGACCTTGAGATCCGGCTCGGCGCGGGCGCCTTCGTCTGCGGCGAGGAAACCGCCCTCATCCACTCCATCGAGGGCGAGCGCGGCCAGCCCCGCATCCGCCCGCCGTTCCCGGCGGAGAGCGGCCTCTGGGGCCAGCCCACGGTGATCAACAACGTCGAGACCTTCGCCAACGTGCCGGCCATCCTGGTGTACGGCGGCGAGTGGTTCCGCCGCGTCGGCTCCGAGAAGAGCGGCGGCACCAAGGTGTTCGCCCTGGCGGGCAAGGTGCGCCACACGGGCCTCGTGGAGGTGCCCATGGGCACCACGCTGCGCGAGGTGGTGTTCGACATCGGCGGCGGCGTGCCCAACGGCAAGAAGCTCAAGGGCGTGCAGACGGGCGGCCCGGCGGGGGGCATCATCCCCGAGCAGTACCTGGACACGCCGATCGACTTTGACACGCTGGGCAAGATGGGCTCCATCATGGGCAGCGGCGGCATGATCGTCCTCGACGAGGACGACTGCATGGTGGACGTGGCGAAGTTCTTCATCACGTTCTGCCAGGACGAGTCGTGCGGCAAGTGCACGCCGTGCCGCGAGGGCACGAAGCGCATGCTGGAGATCCTGGAGAAGATCACGCAGGGCAAGGCGTCGCAGGAGGACGTGGAGAAGCTGGAGCGCCTGGCGAACCTGGTGCGCAGCACGTCGCTGTGCGGGCTGGGGCGCGCCGCGCCGAACCCGGTGCTCAGCACGCTGCGCCACTTCCGCAACGAGTACGACGCCCACGTCAACGACCTTTCCTGCGCGGCGCGCAAGTGCAAGGCGCTGGTGCGCTACGAGATCAGCGCGGAGAAGTGCGTGGGCTGCACGATGTGCGCCCGGAACTGCCCCGTGGGCTGCATCAGCGGCGCGCGCAAGGAGCCGCACGTGATCGGGCAGGACGCCTGCATCAAGTGCGGGCGGTGCTTCGAGGTGTGCCGCTTCGACGCGGTGGCGCGGGCCTGACCCCAACAACGCGGACAACCCATAAGGTGACTGTATGAGCCAGCAGCAGATGATCAACCTGACGATAGACGGCGTCCCGGTGACGGTGCCCAAGGGGACGACGATCATGCAGGCGGCCGAGCAGAAGCTCGGGGTGAAGATCCCCCGCCTGTGCCACCACCCCAAGCTCAGCATCCAGGGCTCCTGCCGCGTGTGCGTGGTCGAGGTGAAGGGCGTGCCCTTCTACATGGCCTCGTGCAGCGTGCAGGTGTGGGAGGGCATGGAGATCCAGACCAACAGCCCCGCGATCCGGCAGGCCCGGCGCGACATCCTGGAGCTGCTGCTGGACAACCACCCGCGCGCCTGCCTCACCTGCGTGCGCGACGGCAACTGCGAGCTGCAGAACCTGGCCTACACGCTGGGCGTGCGCGAGCGGCTCTTCGACGGCGAGCGCAAGCGCTTCCCCATCGAGAAGTCCAGCGTCTCCATCGTGCGCGACGCCGAGAAGTGCATCCTCTGCGGCCGCTGCGTGCGCGTGTGCGCCGAGGTTCAGGGCGTCCACAACCTCAGCCAGCAGGGGCGCGGCTTCACGACCCACGTGGCCCCGGCCCACGGCGACAAGATGGACGACTCGGTGTGCATCCAGTGCGGGCAGTGCGTCAACGCCTGCCCGACGGCGGCCTTCGTCGGCCACAGCGACTCCGACCGCGTGTGGAAGGCCCTGGGCGACCCGACGAAGCACGTCGTGGTGCAGACGGCCCCGGCCATCCGCGCGACCGTCGGCGAGGGCTTCGGCATGGCGCCGGGCACGCCGGCCACGGGCAAGCTGGTGACGGCGCTGCGCCGCCTCGGCTTCGACCGGGTGTTCGACACCAACTTCACGGCGGACCTCACGATCATCGAGGAGGCCACCGAGTTCCTGAACCGCTTCAAGAACAACGACCGGCTGCCCCTGCTTACGAGCTGCTCCCCGGGCTGGGTCAACTTCATGGAACGCTTCTATCCCGAGCTGATCCCCAACGCCAGCTCCTGCCGCTCCCCCATGTCCATGATGTCCTCCCTCATCAAGACCTACTACGCCCAGAAGGAGGGCATTGACCCGAAGGACGTCTTCGTGGTCGCCATCATGCCCTGCACGGCGAAGAAGTTCGAGGCCCAGCGCCCCGAGTTCGCCACCCCCGACGGCGGCCAGGAGACCGACGCGTCCCTCACGACCCGCGAGCTGATCTTCATGATCAAGAGCTACGGCATCGACCTGGCGGAGCTCGAGGACGGCGAGTTCGACTCGCCCCTCGGCGCCTCGTCCGGCGCGGCCGACATCTTCGGCACCACCGGCGGCGTGCTTGAGGCCGCCCTGCGCATGGCCGCCGAGGTCATTAACGGCGAGCCGCCCGCGCAGATGGAGTTCGTGGAGGTGCGCGCCGTCGAGGGCCTGCGCGTCCGCGAGCTGAAGGTGAACAACGACCTCACGCTGCGCGTGGGCGTGTCCAACGGCCTCCAGAACGCCAAGAAGCTGCTGGACAAGGTGGTCTCCGGCGAGGAGGTCTTCCACATCATCGAGGTCATGGCCTGCCCCGGCGGCTGCATCGGCGGCGGCGGCCAGCCCTACCCGCCGCGCGGCTACACCATCCTCGACCCGAAGCTCCTGGCCAAGCGGGCCAAGGCGCTCTACACCATCGACCTGAACAAGGATGTGCGCAGCTCCAACCACAACCCCGCCATCAAGGCGCTGTACGACGAGTTCCTGGGCGAGCCCGGGGGCGAGACGGCCCACCGCCTGCTCCACACCCACTACCAGCCCAGACTGCCGAGAGGAATCCGCTGATGAGCCACCATGAATGCTGCTGCGGCTGCAACGACAACCGCGAGGCCGTGCGCGAGAACGCCAAGGCCGCCCTCACCCCCGAGATCGTCGCCTTCATTGAGGAGTGCGCCGCCGACGCGCACCCCGAAAGCCAGCTGATCCGGGTGCTGCACCGCGTGCAGGAGCATTACGGCCACCTGGGCCGCGAGCAGATGGACGCCGTCGCCCAGCTCCTCCAGGTGCCCGCCTCCAAGGTCACCGGCGTCGCCACCTTCTACCACTTCTTCCGCCTCGAGCCCCGCGGGAAGTTCATGATCAGCGTCTGCCTCGGCACCGCCTGCTACGTCAAGGGCGCCGAGCGCGTCGCCGACCGCCTCCAGGAGGAGCTCGGCATCCACTTCGGCGAGACCACCAAGGACGGACTGTTCTCCCTCAACGCCACCCGCTGCGTCGGCACCTGCGGCCTCGCCCCCGTCGTCGTGGTGGAGGACAAGGTCTACGGCGACATGACGCCCGACCAGGTCCCCGCCCTCCTCGAGAAGTACACCAAGAAGGCCTGACGGCCCTCTGCGGAAAGACACCCCGCGCGCGTCTTCCGGCGCCCCCCGCCGGCGGACGCGCGCGTTTCTGTGTCCCCCGCTATTCCGACGCCTCCCGGTAGACGGCGGCCAGGGCGGCGGCGAGGATTTCCGGGGTGAAGTGTCCGTGCCAGCGCTCGCGGGCGGCGACCCCCATGCGGACCCTGATGCCAGGGTCTTCGAGGCGGCGGAGGGCGGCGGCGAGGGCCTCGGGGTCGCCGGGAGGGGTCAGGAACCCCGTGACGCCGTCCTGAAGGACCTCGGGGACCCCGCCCACCTGGGAGGCCACGGCGGGTTTTCCCGCGGCGGCGGCCTCGACCAGGGTCATGGGCAGCGCCTCGCCGAGGGACGGCAGCACCACCGCGTCGGCCAGGGCGTACCACGGGGCGGTGTCGCCGCAGTGTCCGGGGAAGACGGTGGGCACCTTGAGCCGCCGGGCGTGCGCCTCCAGCGCGGGCCGCAGGGGGCCGTCGCCGAGCAGCACGGCGGCCCAGCCGCGCGCCCGGGGGAGGGCGTCCAGCAGGGTCTCCAGACCCTTCCCCTCCACAAGCCGTCCCGCGTAAAGCGCCGTCAGCCCGCACTCCTCCAGGCCGTGGCGCGCGCGCAGGGCGGCCAGTTCCTCCGCCCCCACGGCCCGGGGCGCGGGGGCGGCGTTGCGCGCCACGCGGAGTTTCCCCGGGGCCACCCCGCGCGCGAGGAGGGCGTCGCGTACGGCGTCGGCGCAGGCGACCACGCGGCGCGCGCGCCGCATGGCCACCCCGCGCTCCAGTGCCTGCCACCCGCGCACGCGCGCGGGACCCGCAGCGATCCCGTGACATGTGACGACCAGGGGCAGATGCGGCAGGGCGGTGGCCGCAAGAAGGGAGGCGCGGTAGTTGTGCGTGTGGACCACGGAGACGCGCCGTGTCCGCGTCAGGGCGCGGAGACGGGGGAGGACGCGGGGATCCCAGGGGCCGGACATCGGGATTTCCAGGGCCTCCAGCCCGCGCGCGGCGGCCTGTTCGAAGAGGGATCGGTCTTCCCGGCGGCCCGACAGCGAGGCCAGCACCGAGACGCCGGGCCAGCGGGCCTCCAGCGCCGCGTGCAGGGCCAGCAGGTGCGTGGTGATGCCGCCGAAATAGGGGCTTTCCGCGAGAAGCAGCACGCGGGGCGGGGTGTCCGTGTCATGCGCGGGGTTCATGGGCCCAGCATACCCAAAGCCTGCCGGGGACGCAACATGGGCGGCGAAGCGGGGCGTGTTTATGGCGCGCGCCGGGGGGCTTCCGGGAACGAAATGGCTCCGCGGGACTGCCAAGAAAGCACCGGGTTTGCCGGGATGGACGACATCGTGGGCTGCGGCGGCACCACCATTTGGAGTGCGGCGGCAACGACGCCGCTTTGGTTTCCCGGGAAAGGGCCGTCGGGAGGGGCATGGCAGGATTCGTCGCCTGGGAAAGCGGTGTCGCCGCTGCGCTCTGCCACCGCACTCCACATAACAGCCGGGGCTACTGGGACCGCCGAGGCCATTGGAGCGGCCCTCCTGAACCGACATTCCCACCCCCGGGCGGTCTGGTGCTCGCCATGACGGATTGTCCGGCGGGAACGCCGCCCGCCGTCAGCGGTTGAGGACGGCGTGGACCTCTTCGGGGGTGTGGCAGGAGAGGAGGGAGGCGTAGAGGTTGCGGTTGCGCAGGACGAGCATGACCTTGGCGAGCATGGCGAGATAGGTCTTCTCGGAGCCGAGGGGGGTGGCGAAGAGGACGATGATGTGGGCGGGCCGGTTATCCAGGGCCTGGAAGTCCACGCCCTCGGCCGACACGGCGAGCCCGAGGGTGGGCACGGTCACCTCGGCGATGCGGACATGGGGCACTGCGACGCCGTTGCCGATGCCGGTGCTCATGACGGCCTCCCGCTCAAACACGGCCGTCCGGAACGCCTCGGCGTCCGTGATGACGGGGTTTCCCGCCATGGCGTCCACGAGGAGGTCTATGGCGGCGCGTTTGTCCAGCCCTTCGGGCAGGATCACGATCTGCTCTTTGGGAATCACGATGTCAAGCTGGGTCATGGCGTCTTTCGGCTCAGTCGAACTTCAGACCGGCGAGGTTTTTCCGCATCCGCGCGAGGGCCTCGTCGAGGCGGTCGTCGGCGACGGTGAGGGAGAAGCGGACGAAGCCCTCGCCGTTCACCCCGTAGGCCGCGCCCGGCGCCAGCACTACGGCGCAGGACTCAAGCATGTGGTCGCAGAAGGAGGCCGAGGTGTGGCCGGCGGGCACGGGCACCCAGAGGTAGAAGGTGCCCTTGGGCGGGTCGTAGGTCCAACCCAGGTCGCGCAGGGCGGCCAGCACCTTGTCGCGCCGCGCGCCGTAAATCTCCAGCATCCGGGCGGTGCAGGCGTCGCCGTTGTCCAGCGCCTCGATGCCCGCGTACTGGACGGCGTTGAAGACGCCGCTGTCCGTGTTGGCCTTCACCGTGGCGATGGCCTTCACGATGTCCGGGTTGCCGCAGGCCATGCCGATGCGCCACCCGGTCATGTTGAAGGGCTTGGACAGGGAGTTCAGCTCGACGCCCACGTCCTTCGCGCCGGGGGCGTTCAGGAAGCTCAGGCGGTCCACGCCGAAGACCATCTCGCTGTACGGGTTGTCGTAGCAGACGGCGATGTCGTACGCCCTGGCGAACTCCACCAGCTCGGCCAGGAAGGCCGGCGTGGCCACGGCGCCGGTGGGGTTGTTCGGATAATTAAGGTAAAAGGCGCGGGCTTTCCGGGCCGTGTCCGACGGGATGTCCGCCAGCCGGGGGAGAAAGCCGTCCTCCGGGCGCATGGCCACGGGGACCGGCTCGCCGCCGGCAAACCAGATGCTCGGCTTGTAGCCGGGATAGCCGGGGTCGGTGACCAGGACCGTCTCGCCGGGGTTGACCATGCCGAGGGCGAAATGGTGGCAGCCCTCCTTGGACCCGATGAGGGCGACGATCTCGCGGGCGGGGTCCAGGGCAACCTCGTAGCGGCGGGCGTACCACCGGGCGACGGCCTCGCGGAAGGCGCGCATGCCCCACTCCTCGTCCGTGGGGTAGCGGTGGTTCTCGGGGTCCTTCGCCGCCGTGTGCAGCGCCTCGATGACCGGGTCGGGCGTCGGCTCGACCGGGTCGCCGATGGCGAGACTGATGACGTCCACGCCCCGTGCGCGCGCCTCGGAGATCTTGTTGCGCAGGGTCATGAAGAGATACGGCGGGATTTTCTTGAGCCTTTCGGCGGTGTCCATGCGTCAGCCCTCAAAAACAAGGAATATGCCCCAAAAACAGTCCGGGTAGTGTACCCTTTGCGGGCCCTGTTGCGCAACCGCGCGGCGTCCGGGGTTGCATTCGGGGGGCGGATTATGGTGAAGTTCCGGGTTTGGGGCCCGTTTGCGCCGGACCGGCGCCCGGGTCGTTTCCGGGAAACCTGCGAGGATACACCCCTTTGAAACTTGTGATTGTGGAGTCGCCCGCGAAGGCGAAGACGATAGGCAAATTCCTCGGCCGCGACTACCGCGTTGTGGCCAGCTACGGCCATGTGCGCGACCTGCCGCAGTCGGCCGACGAGATTCCTGCGGCCCTGCGGCAGAAGCCGTGGGCGCGGCTGGGCGTGGACGTGGACAACGGGTTTTCCCCGTGCTATGTGGTGCAGAAGGACAGCAAGAAGCACCTTTCGGAGCTGAAGAAGCTCTGCGGGGAGGCCGACGCGGTGATTCTGGCCACGGACGAGGACCGCGAGGGGGAGTCCATCAGCTGGCACCTTCTGGAGGAGCTAAAGCCGAAGGTGCCGGTGAGCCGCATCGCCTTCCACGAGATCACGAAATCGGCCATCGACCAGGCCATGGCGTCCCCCCGTAGCATGAACGACCAGCTCGTGCGCGCCCAGGAGACCCGGCGGATTCTGGACCGCCTGTTCGGCTACGAGCTGTCGCCGGTGCTGTGGAAAAAGGTCCGGACCCGTCTCAGCGCGGGCCGCGTGCAGAGCGTGGCGGTGCGGCTGGTGGTCGAGCGCGAGGAGGAGCGGCGCGCCTTCCACCGGGCGGAGTACTGGGACGTGCAGGCGGCGCTCTCCGCCGGGGGCAAGGCCTTCACGGCCACCCTCACGGCCCTCGACGGCCAGCGGATTGCCCAGGGCAAGGATTTTGACGCGTCCACCGGGGCGCTCAAGGAGCGGCTGGACGACAGGGTGGCCTGGCTCGACGCGGACGCTGCGGCGGCGGTCGCGCGGGCGCTTCAGGCGCACACGCCGTGGCGCGTGGCGGCGGTGGAGCAGAAGGAGGCCGTGCAGCGGCCCCTGCCGCCCTACACCACCTCCAGCCTCCAGCAGGCGGCCTCGTCGGTGTGCGGGTTCAGCCCGCGCCAGACCATGCAGATCGCCCAGCGGCTCTACGAGGGCGTGGACCTTGGCAGCGGCGAGCGCGAGGGCCTCATCACCTACATGAGAACGGACTCCGTGGTCCTGAGCGAGAAGGCGCTGCAGGAGGCCGGCGAGGTCATCTCCCGCCTCTATGGCCCGGAATACCACCGCCGCCAGCAGTACACCACCAAGTCCAAGATGGCGCAGGAGGCCCACGAGGCCATCCGCCCCACCCACCTCGGCAAGACGCCCGACGCCGTGGCCCCCTTCCTCAAGCCCGAGGAGCTGAAGCTCTACCGGCTCGTCTGGAGCCGCACCCTCGCCTCGCAGATGGCCCCCGCCGAACTGCTCAAGACGGCGGTGGACTTTCATGCCGAAGCGGACAACGGGCGCCCGGCGGTCCTGCGGGCCAACGGGTCCGTGGTCACCTTCCCCGGATTCCTGCGGCTGCTGGAGGGGATGCAGAAGGAGACCGAGCTGCCCCCCCTGAAGGAGGGCATGACCGCCGGGCCGGGGGGCGACATCGCCCTGGACGGCGTGTCCCCGGAGCAGCACAGCACCCAGCCCCCGGCGCGCTACACCGAGGCGTCGCTGGTGAAGCGGCTGGAGGAGGAGGGCATCGGCCGTCCCTCGACCTACGCGCCGACCATCTCCACGATCCAGGCGCGGGAATATGTGGAGCGGGTGGACAAGGCGCTGGCCCCCACCTATCTCGGCATCGCGGTGACCCTGCTCCTCCGCCGCCACTTCGGCGAGTACGTGGACGTGGGCTTCACCGCCCGGATGGAGGACGTGCTCGACAGCATCGCCGAGGGCGGGCAGGACTGGCAGGCGTTCCTCCACGACTTCTACTTCGGCGACAAGCACGACTACGGCCAGGGCCTGAAGCCGCAGATCGCCGAAAAACTCCCGGAAATCGAGTTTCCCGCCATCCCCGTGGGGGACACCCCCGACGGCGAGCCGGTCGTGGTGCGCCTGGGCAAGGGCGAACCTTTTCTCCAGCGGGGTCCCGGCGGCGAGGGCAACTTCGCCACCATCCCGCGCGGGCTGTACTACGACGAGCTGACGGTGGCGCGCGCCCTCGAGGTGCTGGAGACCAAGGCGAAGACCGGCGAGGGGCTCGGCGCCGACCCGGCCACCGGCCTGACCGTCTACGCCTTCGAGGGCAAGTACGGCCCCTACGTCCAGCTCGGCTTCGCCAAGGAGAGCAAGGAAAAGGTGAAGCGCGCCTCCCTGCCCAAGGGCACGGACGTCGGCGCGGTCACCCTGGAGACGGCGCTGAAATACCTGTCCCTGCCGCGCACCCTGGGCGCACACCCCGAAAAGGGCAAACCGGTCATGGCCTCCATCGGCCCCTACGGCCCCTACGTCGGCTGCGACGGGGAGTTCCGCAGCCTGCCGAAGAACGACGCCGAGGCGGTGTTCAAGGTGGACCTCGCCGGGGCCCTCGCCCTGTTGAGCCAGCCCAAGGGCGTGCGCGCCAAGCAGGTGCTCCGCACCCTGGGTGTGATGCCCGGCACGGACACCCCCATCGAGCTGTACGAGGGGCGGTACGGCCCCTATGTGACCAACGGCTCGGTGAACGCCACCCTGCCCAAGGACACCACCCCGGAGGCGATGACACTGGAGCGGGCGGTGGAGCTAATCGTCGAGGCCGAGAAGAAGCCCAAGAAGCCGGCCCGGAGAAAGTCCGCCGCCGCGCCGAAGAAGGCCGCCGCGAAGGGCGGCGTCCGCCGGAAGAAGACGGAATAGCCCCCCCGCGCGCCGGGCGGGGACGGGAGAACGCGCATGGCTGCACAGCGCCGCGCCCTCATCACGGGCATCACGGGGCAGGACGGCTCCTACCTCGCCGAGCTGCTGCTGGAACAGGGCTACGAGGTGTCCGGCGTGGTCCGCCGCGCGAGCACGGAGACCTTCGAGCGCATCCTGCACATTAAAGACCGGGTGACGCTGCTCCAGGCAGACCTGACGGACCAGGTGTCCATGGTGGACGTGCTTTCCCAGACCCGGCCGCACGAGGTGTACAACCTGGCGGCCCAGTCCTTTGTGCCCACCTCGTGGAAGCAGCCCATCCTCACGGGCGACGTGACGGCCCTCGGCGTCACGCGCATGCTCGAGGCCGTCCGCGTGGTGGACCCGTCCATCCGCTTCTACCAGGCGTCGTCCAGCGAGATGTTCGGCCATGTGTGCGAGACGCCCCAGACCGAGCGCACCCCCTTCTACCCGCGCAGCCCCTACGGCGTCGCCAAGGTCTACGGCCACTGGATCACCGTGAACTACCGCGAGAGTTACGGCATGTTCGCCGTGTCCGGCATCCTGTTCAACCACGAGTCGCCCCGGCGCGGGCTGGAATTTGTCACCCGCAAGGTGACCAACGGCGTGGCGCGGATCAAGCAAGGGCTCGATTCGGAGCTGCGCCTGGGCAACCTGGAGGCCCGCCGCGACTGGGGCTTCGCCGGGGACTACGTCCGCGCCATGTGGCTCATGCTCCGGCAGGACGCGCCGGACGACTATGTGATTTCCAGCGGCGAGACCCACACGGTCCGCGAGATGTGCGAGATCGCGTTCGCCCGGGTCGGGATGGACTGGAGGGAATATGTCCGCGAGGATCCGGCTTTCTTCCGGCCCGCCGAGGTGCACCTGCTGCTCGGCGACGCCTCGAAGGCGCGCAGGGCCCTGGGCTGGGAGCCGAAAGTCTCCTTCCGCGGGCTCATCGAGATGATGGTGGACGCCGACATGGAGCGGGTGCGCTTCGAGATTGAGCACCCGAAGGCCTTCCTGCAATGAACGCGCCGCGCGCGCTGGTCACGGGGAGCGGGGGCTTCGTGGGGCGCCGCCTGTGCGCCCTGCTGGAGGCGTCCGGCTGGGAGGTCGTCGGTGCCGACCTGCGCGCGCCCGACGGCGCGGTGGACCGCGTGGCCGCGGACCTGTCCACGCCGGAGGGCGTGGACGCCGCGCTGGACTTCGCGGGGGAGGTCACCCACGTCTTCCATCTGGCCGCCGCCACCTCCGTGGCCGACAGCCTGAACCGGCCCCTGGAGCACCTCCGCATCAACGCGGGCGGGACCATGCTCCTCGCGGAGGCCCTGCGCGCGCGGCGGCCCGGGGCACGGTTTGTGTGCATCGGCAGCGCCGAGGTCTACGGCCCCCCGCAGTTCCTGCCCATGACCGAGGCGCACCCCCTCGCGCCCGCCAACCCCTACGCCGTCTCCAAGGCCGCCGCGGACCAGTACTGCGCGTGGCTGGCCGCGTCGGGCGCGCTGGACGTGGTGCGCATGCGTCCCTTTAACCACACCGGCCCCAGCCAGCCGGACGTTTTCGTGCTGCCCGCCTTTGCCCGCCAGATCGCCGGGATCGGCGCGGGCCTGCGCCCGCCGGTCCTGCGCACGGGCAACCTCGCGGTGCGGCGCGATTTTCTGCACGTGGACGACGTGGTCCGCGCCTATCTGGCCGCCGCCCTCCGCGGGCGGAGCGGCGAAGCCTACAACGTCTGCTCCGGCGTCTCCCGTCGGCTGGACGAGGTGCTGGACCGCATGCGCGCGCTTTCGGGGGTTTCCTTCGAAGTCGTGCCCGACCCCGCGCTCCACCGCCCCGCGGACATTCCCGAACTGCGCGGCAGCGCCGAAAGGCTCCGCGCCGACACCGGATGGGAGCCCGCCGTCCCCTTCGACACCCTCCTCACGGAACTCCTCGACCACTGGCGCGGGCGTAGTTGAGAGGCACAACAGGTGACGCAGGCGACGCGGCAGGATGTGGTTTCTGTTGATTTGCGCGGAGAATTGAGTGGGCGGCGGGCGGTGGCGCGTGATGCGGAGCCTCGCCATTCTTGGGCGTTCGTCCCGGCCGGGGAGAGGAAAGTTTTTGGCATGTCGGTGTTTCATTGCGCGAGCATCCCGCAGGGATGCAGGACATTAGCCGGTGGTTGAGCGAAGCGATACCACCGGAAAGGGGAACAAAACCGGCGCACCCCGGAGGGGTGCAGGACCATAGCCGCAGGGAGATGCCGCCATGTCGTCCACCTACCTCAGCCTCCATTATCATTTGGTCTCCGGAACGAAAGAACGCCGTCCTCTCATTGATCCTCCCTGGGGCGCTCGGCTCAACGAATACCTTGGCGGAATGGTTAAATCCATGGGCGGTTACCCGGAACGCATTGGCGGCATGGCGGATCATGTCCACCTTCTTGTGGGTCTCAAGGCCACTCATTGCCTGTCGGATTTCATGAGGGACTTGAAGAAGAACTCCTCCCTGTGGGTCCATAGGGAAATCGGCATGCGCGATTTTGCCTGGCAGGAAGGGTACGCCGCGTTTACTGTCAGCGCCACGGCGCGCGAGGGAGTGAAAACATACATCTCCAGGCAGGGGGAACACCACCGGGTAAAAAGTTTCTCAGAGGAGTTGGCCGGCCTTCTGGAACAGGCCGGGATCGAATACAATCCTGATTATCTTGAATGAATCGGAAGGGGGAAGGGTCCTGCACCCCTCCGGGGTGCCACATAAGTTGGGGAGTCCGATGTCCGGTGGTGGCGCTCCGGCATGGAGTCGAGCGCGGTCCCGGCAAGCGGCAGTCATTGCGCCCGCAACTATCCTGCTTTCAAGACCGCGCAGCCACCGGCTAATATCCTCCACCCCTCCGGGGTGGAAGACCTGTGGCGCCTGGGGCCTGCATGCGCCAGTTTTTCAGCATAGCCGCCCCCGCCGTTCGGTGACACGGTCATGCCGCGCCCGCAGTGGATGCGGAAAACCGTCTCTTATCCGGCGACACGGGGGGAGGGACAATAACTTTCCCCGGGGGGCGCGGGCGGGTACAATAGCCCTCCGGACCTGCAACCAGCGAAAGGATTCCGCCATGCTGACGACCTTCACCTGCCTTCTTGCGTGCGCGCTGACCGGCGCGGCGGGGGACACCCTGGACGGCGCGGCCGCCGGGCTGGAAAAGCCGGGGAGCGCGTACACCTCGGGGCCGCTGTGGGTGTGGAACGACCTGCTCTCGACGGAGCAGATCGAGACCACGCTGGACGCGCTGGCGGCGTCGAACATCCGGCAGGTATGGGTGCATCCGCGGCCCGGGCTCATGACGCCGTATCTGGACACCGACTGGTTCGCCCGGTGGGCGGACACGCTGCGGGTGGCCAAGAAGCACGACATGCTCGTGTGGATCTACGACGAGAACTCGTACCCCACCTGCTTTGCCGGGGGGCTGCTGCCGGAGGCGATGCCGGAATCCCGCGCCCTGGGCCTGAAGGTGGAGGATCGCAAACGCGTGAAGCCCTCGGACCCGTCGGTGTTCGCCGTGTACAAGAAGACCGGCAACGGCTTCGAGATGATCGCCAAGGACGCCGCGGGCGACGGGTTCCTGGACGGCGAGTTCGTCGTCGTCACGCTTGAGCAGGCCAAGGAGTCGCCCTGGTATGGCGGCAAGTTTCACACGGACCTCCTGCGGCCCGGCGTGACGGAGAAGTTCCTGGAGATCACGCTGGACGCCTACAAGAAACACTTCGGCGACGAGTTCGGCAAGCGGATCCCCGGATCCTTCTACGACGAGCCGCACCTGAAGGGCGCGGGCGAGATGCACTGGACCCCCGACTTCGCGGAGCGCTTCCAGGAGGTCTGGGGCCGCGATTTCATGGCGGAGCTTCCCCTGCTCAAGGCGGACACGCCGGAGGGCCGCCGCTTCCGCCACAACTATTTCCACACCCTGAACCGGCTCTTCATCGAGCGCTGGGCGAAGAAGTACTTCGACTACTGCGAGGCGAACGGCCTCGAGGCCACGGGCCACTACTGGGAGCATGAGTGGCCGAACTGCGCCTCCGTGCCGGACAACATGGCCATGTCGTCGTGGCAGCAGCGCCCCGGCATTGACACGCTGTTCAACCAGTACAGCGAGGGGCCGCACGCCCAGTTCGGCAACGTGCGCGCCGTGCTCGAGGTGGCCAGCGTGGCCAGCCAGGCGGGCCGCGCGCGCACGCTGTGCGAGCTGTACGGCGGCAGCGGCGCGGAGATGCGCTTCGAGGACTACAAGCGCATCGGCGACTGGCT
>JAKPUV010000935.1 GCA_029554925.1 Candidatus Hydrogenedentota bacterium
GAAATGAGGGGCAGCGGGGCGATGCCGCGCGCGGCGAGGGCGCGGCCCAGGGCGGGGGCGTCCTCCAGGCGCTTGAAGTAGCCGATGCCCCGGCAGACGTCCTTCCAGTCCATCCCGCGCGAGGCCAGGATGGCGTGGACCACGTCGAGGGTGAGCTCGACCTGCCGGTCCATGTCCCCGATGAAAACGCTGTTTCCCGCCGGGTCAATGCTTGCCGTGCCGGAGACGGTGAGAAAACGCCCGGTCCCGGCGGCAATCTCCACGGCCCGGCTGAAGGAGCTGCCGTAGTTCGGCGCGGGGCACTGGAGGGGCGACGGCACCAGGGCCGCCTTTGCCCCCCGGACGGCGAGGACCCCGGCGGTGAGGGCGGCACCGGCGGCGTTGGCCCCGCCGATGCCGGTGCTCGCGGGAACCAGCCGGTCGAAGACGCCGTGGTCCCAGAAGAAGGCGGTGCGGACTTCGTTGAACTCGCGGTACCACTCCAGCATGGCGTGGTTGTAGAACCAGGTGCGGGCGACATCCTCAAACCCCAGCCCGGCGGCCTCCAGCGCGCGTTCCATGAGAGTGAACACGGCGCGGGTCTGGTCGCGGCGGGACTGGGAAAGGTCGCGCGGAACCAGCCCGCCGAGGCGGCACCAGCGGGCGCCGTCGCGGGCGAAGACCGTGCCGACCACGGCGCCGTCCACGGTCACGGGGGCGGTGCGGACACCGGCAACGGCCCACAATTGCATGCCGCGCAGGGGCGTGGCGGCGGAGCATCCCTCGGTCACCCAAGTGACGGGCCAGGACAGGGTCCCGAAGGCCTTCTTAAGGTCGGCCAGGGCCACGCCGGGCACGCCGAAAATCTCCATGGAGACCGGATGGGCGCCCAGTTCTTCCAGGCAGGCGGCCACCTCACGACCCAGCGCCGCCGGCGTGACGCCGGGGGCCGGGGTCGCACTGACAAACCACTCGCCCTCCCACGCGCCGCGGCGCACCGTGACTCCGCCCGCACACTGCTCCGGCGCGCTGGATGCGGCCGGTTTCCTGCTTTCCTTCATCACTGCTCCCGCCGGTCTTCCCGGCTTCCTGTTTTTGGCGGCGCCGCCGTCCACGGCGCGCCCCTTGGGGCCGCGTTCCGGCGGCCCGGCAAGCCCTCCGCCCGGTGAAACACCGGACGGACCGTCAAGTTCAGAGGGACCCCACGTAGGCCGCCAGATCCTTCAACTCCTCCTCCGACAGGCTTGCCGTGTCCCCGTGCCGGTTGTCCTTGTTGTGGACGGTGAGCACCTCCATGAGGGTGGCGGCGCGGCCGTCGTGCATGTACGGCGCCGTGCGCCA
>JAKPUV010000941.1 GCA_029554925.1 Candidatus Hydrogenedentota bacterium
CGCCTGGAGACGGTGAGCGCCGCCGTGACCGCTGTCGCGTGCCTTCCCGCCGCGTTTGTCTGCATGGCCCTGGGGGTGTCCGCGGGGTGGGTGGCCCTGCTGCCGCTGATGGCGGCGCTGGAGCTGCGGGGGTGGCGGACGTGGACCGGGCGGTGGGTGCTGGGCGCGCTGGCGCTGGCGCTCGCGGCGGGGCTGCTTTCAGACCACATGATGGCGGCGTTCGGCTGTGTCGCCCTGCTGCACCTCTTCCTGCTGGCGGCGCTGGTCGCCCTGCGGCCCGGCTTCAAACGCCTGCTGATCGGGGCGGCGTGCGCGTGGCCTTTCGTTGTGGCGGCCGCGCTCACGGTGGCGCGCGACGTGTCCCCCCGCGAGGAGATCGGCCTCTTCTACGGCTGGCTGGGCCTGGCGGCGGCGCTGGAAATCCTGTTGTTTGCGGGGTTGAAGAGGAACCCCGCCCTGGCCGGAGCCGTTGCCCTGCTCACGTTTTCCGGCTGGATGTTCTTCGTTGACCGGTACACCGCCGCGCCCCGGGAAATCATGATCCTGTGCGTGGCCTGCTATTACGGGGCCCTGGCCTGCGCCGCCTTTGGCGTGCGGGCACCCCGCCGGAAACCCGAAGTGTCCGACGGCGCCTGAACCGCGCCGCGAATCCGCATTCCCCGAAACGAAAGGAGGGCGAACCCCATGCCCCACCGCATCCTTCCCCCCGCGTTCTTCCTGCTGCTGGCCGTCGGCTGCGTGCTCGCGGTGCCCGCCGCGCGGGCCGGGGACCTGGCCGACTTCTCCGGGGCCGTGGTCCTGACGCGGCCCGGGGAGCTGCCGCCGGTGGAGGAGACCGCCGCCGGTGTGCTGGTGGAGGAGGTGGAGAAGCGGACGGGCCTGCGTCTGGAGCGTGCGACGGCCTGGCCCGCCGATGACCGCCCGGTGATCGTGGTGGCGTCGGGCGACAAGGCGCGGGTGCGCGGATGGGACCGCGCGCTGCCCCTGCGCAAGGGGAAGGACCTGCCCGAGCGCCGCACCGACGGCTACCGGCTGCTGGTGGAGCCGGGTCCCGGCGGCGCGGCCCCGGTGCTGTGGGCGC
>JAKPUV010000943.1 GCA_029554925.1 Candidatus Hydrogenedentota bacterium
GTGGTCGAGGGGGCCGCGGTCCTCGGAGGCGCCGAGAATCCGGCCATGCCCTGGTTTCGCTGGGCCGCCGCCGCCGTGCTCGGCACCGGCGCCCTCCTGTACTTCATCGCCGCCGCCTGGGGAGGCGACGCGCCCGGGGCCAACGGCAACGCGTCCGGTGTCGCCGCGCTGATCCGCGCGGCCGAACTGCTGCGCGAGTCCCCCCTGAATGACTCGGATGTCTGGCTGGCGGCGACCGGCGCGCACGGCCGCGGCCGCGCGGGAATCCGCGCCCTCCTCGGAGGCGCCGGGGTGGACAAGCCGCTCACCCACGTCATCAATCTGGAAAGCGTCGGGCGGGGCACCCTCCGCCACACCGTGGCCGAGGGGATGCCCGTGGCCATGAACTGCGGCGCCCTCCTGCGGGCCGCCGCGGCCAAAGCCGAGGAAACCCTTCCCGTGCCCCCGGTCCGCCTCACCAGCGTCGCCACCGACGCGCACACCGCCCTTTCGGGCGGATGGAACGCCCTCAGCATCGTCGGGCTGGACGCGGACGGCGTGCCCTGCGGCTGGCAGTGGACGGACGACACCGCGGACCTGGTCGAGGCGGGCCAGATTGAGCGGGCCGCCGCGTTTGCCGTCGCCGTCATGCGCGAGCTGGAGCGGCTGGACCGCGCCTGATCTCCGGGGATGGCCGGGGCCGCGTCCGGGTTGGGCCGCCGCGGGGGCTTCGGGTATACTTTCCGCGCCCACGCGTGTTTGGGCGCACACTTCCACAGGAGAACGCCGCCATGCAGATCAACCCCGAGATCTTCCGAGAATACGACATCCGCGGCATCGCGGGAAAAGACCTCGACGAGTCCTCGATGGAGACCATCGGAAAGGCCTACGTCGCCTACATGCGCGGGAAGCGGAAGCACAACTGCGTCGTGCTGGGGCGCGACGGACGCCTCACCGGCAGGGACTACGCCAACGCCCTCATTGACGGCGTCACCTCCTGCGGGATGAACGTCATTGACATCGGCATGGTGCCCACCCCCGTGCTCTACTACGCCATGCAGGTCCTCGACGTGGACGGCGGCCTCATGCTCACGGCGAGCCACAATCCCAAGGAGTACAACGGACTCAAGGTTG
>JAKPUV010000946.1 GCA_029554925.1 Candidatus Hydrogenedentota bacterium
GCGGCGAGGCCACGGGCGCGCCCTGGGGGAACCACGCGACCAGGGAGTAGAAGTAGTTCTCCTGCGCGGCGTAGAGCCCGATCCGCGCCTGCTCCACCGTGCCCAGAAACACCACCACGAGCAGCAGCGCCAGCAGCACGATGGACAGCTCATACGACGCGAGGAACCGGAAGCCCTTTTTCAGGAGGGTCATGGGGCCAGCCCCCCGGAGGGCCGCAGGGACATACAGAACGCCCGGAAACGGTCCCGCTCCGCCTCCAGCGCCGCGCGGGTGCCCGTCATCTTTACGAAGAATGTCCGTCCTTCCATCGGACAGACCACCCCGAGCGGCAGCGCGTCCTCGATCTTTCCGGCGCCCATGGAGGCGTACGGCCCCGCCGCCTCCACCACCACCGCGTCCGCCCCCAGCACCGGCCAGCGCGGCAGCGCCGCGATCTCCTCCGGCGTCAGCGGCGGCTGGCCCATCTGCGCCCGCCACCGGTTCACGTTCGCCTCCAGCCCGCCCCCGTCGCCGTACAGTGTGGACACCGCGCACTCCGCCAGCGGGTCGCTCTTGATCAAAAAGGTCGCCAGACGCGTCTGGCTGTCCGGCCCCTGCGACCACCCCTCCGGCAGCTCCCAAGTGAATCCCCGGTCCGCAATCAGGCCCATCCGCTCCGCCGTCTTCATCGCGGGCGGCGCGATCCGCTCCTCCGCCGGCACCCGCTCCACCCGGTCAATGGTCTCCGGGCCGCCGCCCCCGCCGCACCCCTCCAGACACACCGCCCCCGCCGCGCACAGCGCCGCAAGGAACGCCGCGCCGCCGCGGCCTTTTTCCAGGAGAGGGAACACCCGTCACGCCTTTCCGTCCCGATGATTACCGGGACACCCCGGCGAAACACCCGCCGTCAGGGGATTATGCCGGAGGACACCCCGCGGTTCCAAGGTCCGCGCCCCGGCGCGCCGAGCGCCCGGGGAACACGCCGTCTGACCTGTCCGACCCGTCCGACCTGTCTGACTTGTCCAACCGGTCCGCCGTTACGGGTCCAGGCGGATGTAGTCGCTGAAGCGCTCCGACACGTTGTCGGCGCCGTCGCGGTACTGCACGCGGACGGTGTAATAGCCCGGCGCGGTACCGCCGAGGGTCCAGGCCTTGGCCGCCGCCGGGGGCTCCCAGGGGCTCCACGTGGACCCGTTGTTGCTGAACCGCATCCGCGTCACGCCCGCGCCGTTCCCGTCCTGCCAGGACAGACCGAGGGTGACTTGGGGCGATCCGGTGGCGGACTGGCCGTTATTGATGACAATGGCGCCCGTGGGCGGCGCGGTGTCGAGGCGGATGTAGTCGCTGAACACCGCCGAGCGCTGGTTGGCCCGGTCCAGGTACTGCACCCGGACCGTCCGGTGGCCGTCGGGCCCCGCCGGCAGAGTGTGCGCCCGCGCCTCCGCCAGGGATTCCCAGGCGGACCAGACGGCCCCGTCGTTGCTGAAGCGCATCCGCGACACGCCGGGCCCACCGGTGGCCAGCCACCACAGGGACAGGGAAACCGCCGGGGTGTTCGTCGCGGACCGGTTGTTGTTGATGAGGATGCCTCCCAGGAGGCCGTAGGCCACCGTGAGGTCCACGGCGGAGCCGGGGGCCGCGGAGGCCCCCGCCGACGGCGACTGGCCAAGCACCGTGCCCGGCGCGGCGGTCGCGCTGAACACCTCGGTGACCGCGCCCACCGCAAGCCCCGCCACGGCCAGGGCGCTCTCCGCCTCGGCCAGTGCCATGCCGTAAAGGTCGGGCACGGTGGCGCTGGTGTCAAACGCGCGCGGCTGCGCCGCGACCTCCAGCGGGTCGGCCGCATTGTCCAGCAGCCGCAGCCCCTCCGGGTCGGTCATGTCCGGCGGCATGTAATAGATGGTCCGCTCCAGCGCGAGCAGCTTGAACGGGCTGGTCTTCGGGTCCGTGTTGGGGATGGACGGCAGCGGGCTTCCCGGCAGGCCGATGATGAAATGCCCGCTCTGGCCGTAGGCGTGCGCGTCGCCGGTGCACTGGGTCGTGCCCGCGTTGGCCTCGTCCAGATAGTAGGACGAGACCGTCAGCCCGACGATGTCGGTCAGCAGGGTGTGCAGCATGAGGATCGTGCCCTGCGGGCCCCGCGCCAGCTCCCAGTCCACGGGCCCCTCGGGAACCGTGTCCGCCACGCCGTCGATGACGACGGGCGCGTCCAGGTTGTTGTTCAAATACTCCATGCCGGAGGCCTCGGGACTGTAGTCGAGGAAGTCCATGATCGCCGGGATGGCGTGCACGCGCAGGTGCGTGGTGATGTCCTCGCGCTGTTCGTAGAACACGTGCGTCCGCTGGGTGCGGGGGCCGCTGTTCGCGCCCACATAGCCGCGCAGCGCGCGCACCGGGCCGCTCTTGTTGACGATGAAGGCGCCCTCGGCGGCGGAGAAGGTGTTCTCACTGCGGTCGCAGATGCCCGGGGCGAAGAGGTTCTTGTGACGGTCCAGGATGTCCACACCCGTCGCGTCCCCGGCGAACACGCGCAGCCCGTCGGACTTCCACCGGTCGGAGAAATGCCGCTCGTAGAAGTCCGTCGAAATGAAACTGTCCTCCGGGTTGGGGCCCGCGCTGATCTTGTAGTTGGTCTTGTAGGCGCCGGCGTTCAGGCTGAACGTGTAGTCCACATAGCTTTTGCCCGCGGCGGGGTCCAGCGTGCCGTCCGAAGCGAACAGGTAGACCACCCCCGCCGCGCCGTCCACCGGGTCCGTAAGCGTGACCTGGACGGCCGTGGCCCCCACAACGCCCGCGGGCGCCGCCGCATACGCCGGGCAGGCCTCCCCGGCATCCTTCACCATGAACACAATCTCGTCGTTAGCGTCCAGCGCCGCGTCCGGGTCCGGCCCCGTGAACGTGCCCGAGTCCGTGTAGTCGAGGCGGGAAAAACTGCCGTAGGTGGTGCTGCCGTTGTACACCTGCGTGAAGTTGATGACCGCCCGCTCGTCCACCTGCACGGGGATCTGCGTCCACCCCCCGTCAAAGGCGAAGGCCACCAGGCTGCCGGGCGCAATGCCGGCCAGCGACGGCACGTCCGCGCCCGTGAGCGCCACCGGATCGGCGGGCCGGTTGACCGCCGCCCCGGCGGAGAGGCAAAGACACGCCAAGAGAACGGAAACCAGAAAAACACGCATGACGTCACTCCTTCTTGCCCTGCTGCTCCAAGGCCCGCGTGCCCGCGCCGCACGCCCCGGAAGAGGCCAGGGGGAAGCCTGGCGATCCCAGGGGCGTGCCCGCCCGGGGAACATGCTGTCCGACCGGTCCGACCGGTCCGACCCTTTCTAATTCACGGATCCAGACGGATGTAGTCGCTGAACCGCTCCGACACGTTGTCCGCGCCGTCGCGGTACTGCACGCGGACGGTGTAGTAGCCCGGCGCGGTGCCGCCGAGGGTCCAGGCCCTGGCCGCCGCCGGCGGCTCCCAGGGGCTCCAGGTGGACCCGTTGTTGCTGAAGCGCATGCGCGTGACCCCCGCGCCCTCCCCGTCCTGCCAGGCAAGCCCCAGGGTGACATTCGCCGAAGAGGTGGCGGACGCGCCGCCGTTGACCACGACGGCACCCGTCGGCGGCGCGGTGTCGAGGCGGATGTAGTCCTTGAACACCGGCGAGCGCGCGTTGGCCCGGTCGAGGTACTGCACGCGGACGGTGCGGTGGCCGTCGGGCCCCTCGGGCAGGGTGTAGGCCCGGGTGTCCGCCAGGCGCTCCCAGGCCGACCAGACCGCGCCGTCGTTGCTGAAGCGCATCCGCGACACGCCGGGCCCGCCGGTGGCCAGCCACCACAGGGACAGGGAAACCGCCGGGGTGTTCGTCGCGGACCGGTTGTTGTTGATCAGGATGCCGCCCAAAATGTCATAGGGGTCGCTGCTGTAAACCGTCGGGGGCCCGTCGAACGCGGTGCCGCCGGGGTTCTCCGCCAGATCAACGCCCTCGATGACGACTTCCGCCGGCCCCTCGGGGTCGTCCGGGGCGACCGTGAAGGTGAAGGCGTAGGCCTGCCCGTCCTGGGACAGGAAGGCCGCGGGCCGCCCATTGACGGTGACGTCGGGGAGGGCGGCAAGGGGCTCCGAGGCGGCGAAGGAAAGGGTAACCTCCTGCCCGGCCTGGGCAAACGCGGGCACGGCCGCCAGGCCGGCGAAGGAGGGGGCTTTCACGTCCGGCGGCTCCTGGCCCAGGGCGTAGGTGTCGGGCACCACGCGCAGGCCCGAGCAGAGCTTGCCGCCTTCGTAGACCAGTTCCACGAAGAACCCCCTCCATCCGGTGGCCGGGGTTTCCGGCGGGGCGATGTAAACCCCGTCCCCCTCGGGGTCCGTCAGGGTGGTGGAGGTCCACTGGGGCCCCAGGGTTTGGAGGCGGAAGTCCCGGTGGTCCGGATTGTGCGCCTGCCAAACCTTCACCTCCCAGGGCGGGATGTCCGCCTCCACCCGGATGGAGCCGTCGTCCTCGAAGGACCACGAGACGTCGGGCATGACCCAGTCACTGCCGGGAACCAGCGCGCCGACAAACGCGATCAGGGTGCCGAGCGCCTCGAAGTTGGGGGATTCAAAGCCGAGGCCATGGTCGGTGTTGGGCAGGTACATCATCCGGTTGACCCCGGGCAGGTAGTCAACATAGAACTTGGCGGCGTCGGGCAGGAAGAACTGGTCGCCCGTGCTGTTGATGATGAGCTTGGGCATGGTCAGGCGGTCGCGGTAGGTGAAGGGGTCCACAATCCGCGCCAGGTCGCGGCCGGCGTCCGTGTCGAGCCGGTCGAAGACGTTCATGTTCGTGTAGTCGCGCACCGCCGTGGAGTAGCCCCCCTGGATGTAGTGCGCCGCGTCGTTCAGCGGGTAGCCGCTGTAGGCGTTCTTGTGGTGGGTCATCTGCTTGTTCATGTTCAGCACGTCTATCACCATGGGCGCGATGCCCACGACCCGCCGCTGGGGGTCCGCCGCCGCCGTGAGCCAGGTGGTCCAGCCCCGCTTCGACGCGCCGGTCACGATGAAGCGGTCCACCGCCAGCGTGGTGTTCTGTTCGGTGAACTCCTGCACGGCGTCCATGGCCCGCACCGCCGCTTTGGTCATCGGCAGCAGCAGCGGCCATTCGGGGTCCGGGTGCGGCCCCGTGCCCGTGTACAGGTCCAGATACTTGTCGAGGGTGTACGAAATGATCGCGTCCTCCGTGCGGTTGGAGGACTCCCCGGCAAAGCGGACCGGCTCGTTCGGGACAAACTGGAGATACGCGATGCTGCACCCGGCGAGTGCCGCCAGAAACCCGTACTCGCTGACATCATTCGGGGTGCTGCTGTTGCTGCCCCCCTCGATGATCAGCAGGCAGGTGCTGGGCTCCGCGTTGAACGGCACCACAATGTGCAGGAAATGCCGCCACAGCTCCTTGTTCGGGCTCGTTGAGGCGAAGTCCGACGCGGTCCGCCACGTCTGCGACGTCATGTTGAGGATGTACAGGGTGCCGGTCTGGGGCCCCGTCCCGTCCAGTCCGTACACCGGCTGCGAGCTGCGCAGCGACCATCCGTACGAAGGGTCCGGCTTTTCGACATAGTCGTCGAGCGCCGTGCGCACCGGCTCGCCGGCGTTGCCGGAGGACGCCGCGAGGAGAAGGGCAAGAACAGCCAGAACACCGCGAAGGAGGGAAAAGGGCTTCATGACCGGGTCTCCTTGTGCCAAGGTTGCCAGAGGGTGTAGCACACCCCCGGAGCGGAACACAAGTCCCCGCGCCGGGCCGGGCCGGGGCGGTCAGCGCCGCCGTCGGCACTCGGCGAGGGCGATGGCCGCGCTGACGGACGCGTTGAGGCTGGAAAGGGCGCCCGCCATGGGGATGGAGACGACGAAGTCGCAGCGGTCGCGGACCAGGCGGCGGATGCCGTCGCCCTCGTTGCCCACCACGACGAGCGTGCGCCCCGTGAGGTCGGCCTCCCAAAGCGTCTTCTGCCCGCCCGCGTCCAGCGCGGCGGCCCAAAACCCCGCCTGCTGCATCCGCTCCACGGCGCGGGCGAGATTGGTCACCTGCACGAGGTCCACATGCTCCACGCCGCCCGCGGCCGCCTTGACCGCGGCCGGGGAGAGGGGCGCGGCGCGGTCCTTGCCGAAAAGCACCCCCGCCGCCCCGAAGGCCGCGGCGGAGCGGATGACGGCGCCGAAGTTCTGGGGGTCCTCCACGCAGTCCAGCAGGACCGCGAAGGCGTCGGGCTCCGGGTGGCGGTCCAGCCAGGTCTCGAGGTCGAAGACCTCTGGGGGCGCGGCGCGCAGCACCACGCCCTGGTGGTTGCCGCCGGCGGCGAGCCGGTCCAGGGCGGCGCGGTCGGCCGTCTCCACGGGGACGCCCTTCGCCGCGGCGAGAAGGTCGTCAATGCCTTTGGCGGCGGCGAGGACATAGAGCCGCCGGGGCGGCCGCCGCCGGGCGCGCAGACACTCCAGCACGGGGATCCTGCCGAAGACGATGCCGGGGTCGGCGCTCACTGCAGCTCGTGGACCTCCTTGAGCTTGGCGGCGCGCAGGCGCAGGTTGTCGTCCACCGGCACCCGCGGGTCGTAGTTGTGGGCGCTGTTGGAGATGAGCATCTGCAGGATGTTGTAGCTGTCCTGGAACCGGTTCATGTGCTCCAGGCACCGGGCGAGGGAGTACTGGTTGTTCCAGTAGTTCACGCCGTTCGTGCCGTAGCGGTCGATGGCGAGCTGGTACACCGTGGCGGCCTGCGCATAGCGGAAGGTCATCAGGAGATACCCGCCCACCCGGCTGAGGCCCGCCTCGTCCACCTTGTCCTGGGCCGCGTCCTGCCCCGGGGCGGCGGCGGTGAACTTGTTCACCATGTAGTTGACCCCCGCGCTGGAGCCCAGCCAGCCCACGCCCAGCACAACGATGATGATGATCGGCCACTTCAGTCTGCTCAGGTCCATGATCCGGTTCCTTTCAGATGATTTCGAGCCGCCGTTCCGGCGCGGGCACCCCCCGCGCCGCTAGATGCCCAGCCAGCCCCGCACGGTCCACGCGATGTCCGCCAGCACGGGGATTTCAAACATGATCGAGACGACGCCCAGGGCCAGCAGCGCCACGAGGGCGACCAGCAGGCCGCCGACGGCCTTGCTGAGGCGGTGCATGACCCCGAGGCCCTGTTTCCGGGAGACACCCAGCTCCTTGGCGCGGTCCATGAACGCGCCGTACTTCTCCGCGCACTCCTGCGAGCAGAACTGCCCGCCGCGCCCGGAGATCGCGCAGGCCTTGCAGACCCCCGTGCCGCACTGGCGGCACCGGGCAACGGCCTCGTGGCTGGGATGGTTCACGCACCAGGTTCGCATGGGGGCGGACATGACGACACCTCCTTGACTGCTCCGGACAACGCCGCCTGCGCGCGGTTTATTTCAGTGTATCACGTTTATCACCGCTGTCCAAAGCAAAACGGTCTCGAAGGTTCGAGCCGCGTAAAATGGGATTGTTCGCCTACTAAGCCGAAGATTTTAACAAGGTCTGTCCATTTGCTGTGGGCCAGTTGCGGGGTCTGTCCAAGAGGGGGCAGGGGCAAGTCAGAATCCCCCTCGATCCACTCCCAGCCCATCCGCTGCGGCGTTTCACAAAAGGGGCGCTCAACAAGGCCATATTCCCATTGGATGGTCATTCGTTCACCCGTGTCCCATGGCTGGCCGCGCGGTAACATTGCCGGGGATGACTCGGGCGCTCCGGATAGCGCAGTAACAGGTCTCCGTCCCGGACCATGGGGTTCAGATAGTGCGTCCGCATCGTGTCATAGCTTCGCCTTAGGAGATCGGCAAACTGCTTCACGGACAGCCAGTCCCTATCGCATAGCATCAGGATGGCTCTTCTCATGTGGTCGGGATCTGTGCGTCGCTTCTCAACCATTGTCATTGCAAGCACTTGCAGCTCCGACAAACGCTCTTCAGAAGGGGTGTCATCCTCCTGGGTCTGCCCACTATGCACGGAGCTCGCTGCGTTATGCACGGAGTTCCCCGCATTATGCACAGGGCTCCCATCCTCCCCGAACATAGCAGTCGTGAATCTGGGGGTGTCGGAGCCCGACAACACATAGTAGGTGCCCCGACCCACCCCCCGGGACTCCAACATGCCCTCCTTTGTCAGTCTGGTCAACAGCTTGGTAATGTCCGTGGGATGGAGGCTGGTGATTTCCTGCATGCGGTCGTTGGTGACGGTCTCCTCAATTGCCGTCGTGGCGAGGACCAGCCGTGTGTTTTCCGGGAGCTTTCGGAAGCGGGGTCCGAACCGGCGGTCCAACTCCGCAAGCGTTTCCGTAGGCAGCAGGCTCAGCATCCGCAGGATCAGCAACGTCTGTTCAGGATCTTTACGTTCCTGGAGCTCCGGCGGCCGCCAGTGCTCCTCCCTCCAGTTGTGGTATATCTTCGGCAGTCCTGATCCGGCCTGTTCTCCAAGCCCGACCAGTTGGAACATCTTCTGGAGATTCCTGTTCCTGCAATCACTGACTCCGCCGCTGATGGCATCCCGCAGGGGAACGCGCAAACCGCCCGGGTTGCGGAATCCGAACAGGTCGGGCCGTTTGACAACAAGAACCGAAATCCTCCCGCTAAAGTCGGCGTGGATGAGCGTGTTGGTCAATGCTTCGCGCAAGGCCTCATGAACGGGTGTGTCATCTATCCGCCGCTCCCGCTCCCGGCGAAAAGGAACTTTCAGGTCCCGGTAGAGCCGCTGGATGACGAGCCGATAAAAATCAAACAGGTTGCCCGACCAGGTGCCATCCGTGGTGATGCGGTCTATCCAGCGGGCCTCCGCCACGGGCGCAGGCCGCTCCTGGTAGTCCACGATGTACTGCGGCGCTGCGTCAAGAATTCCGCGAAGCTTCCCAAACATCAAGAGTCCCGCCAGCGTCAGGCCCTCCTCCCCACTGCCCCGATCCCGGCACCAGCCACCGAGGTTACGCAGGAACTCCAGTTTGTCCAGGCTGTTCCAGGGATGATCCGGCTGACGGGCCTGGAACTGGTTGCGATAGGCGGCGAAAGTCGTGGAATCCAAGTCCTCGAAATCGTAACCCTGCAATATCTGGCTGTCCCGGGACTCCTCGACGCGCTCAGCCAGCATGCGGCGCACTGTCTCGGCATCGCAGCAGTAATCCCCCTCATAATTCCGCCTGTACGTTCCGTTCATTGGGTTTTGCCCCACATAGACCGGACGCTGCCTGCGGGTGGCGCGCGGGACGTTCACACGGATAACGGCACCCCCCTCAACATGCATGGCGCAGACATCCGCATTGGAGAGGAGATTCTCGCTTATCCGCTGGGGGTTGTTCACCCCGTCCCACAGGGCTTTCAAAACGGGCTCGGGGCGGGACATGGGATGCAGGCAAAACTGGCCGCGCCGATGCTCCTCCACCCCGAGAAGAATCACCCCGCCGTCCGTGTTTGCCATGGCGGAATAGGTGGGCCAAAAATCCTTTGGAAGCTCACCGTGGCCGTGCTGCCCCGCCGCCGTCTTGACTTCCAAGTCATGGCCTTCGGAGAGCTTCTGGATGTCTTCAGGTGTCATCTCTCCACGTTCCTCCGCCTTGGTTTCCCGGGGCGGCCGCACCCGCCGGGAAGCACCCCCATTCTACCGCACCTATCCGGACGCTGTCTCTCCAAGCACTTCCCCGATCACGTAGGACTTGAAGCTGTCCACACTGGTGAAACAGCGGAACCCGGCACTGCTGGCCAGGGCGAGCGTTTCTTGCTCCTCGTTGAGGAGAACCGCCGCTGGCTGGCTCAGTTCCTCCTGCAGCCCACTGGGCCACGCCAGGTCGAACACCGCGCGCTGTTCGCCTGTGGCGGCGTCCGCGTACTCATAGGACAGGATACCGCACGGCAACCCCTGCTCTCCGATCCAGTCATTGAGGGCGCTGAGGGCGGCCTCTTCATCCTCACTCGTGACGATGTCCGCTGGGGGCGCTGGAGACGGGGCGGCCCCGTCAAGCCAGCGTGTGTCGCCGTGGAGCAGGTCCGCCATCCGGCGGTTGGCCTCTCCGGCCAGCAGCTCCCTGCGCGCGGCGAGGAAATCGCGGTAGTTCTCGATCTTCCACAGGGCCGGGTCCATGGGGATCCACTGGGACGCCAGCGCGCCGGGATGGTTAGCCTCAATCTTCGGGAAATACGCCTCCGGAAGCTCATCGCTGATGGTGAGGTTTGTCTCCTTGGTGAGAAAGCAGAAGTTGCCGAGGGCGTTCACCTCGGAACGCTTGAGCCCCTTCTTGTAGAGCTGGGCCTTGGGAAAGATGTGGTGCACCTCCAACCGGCTCATTTTGCCCAGCAGGCTGCTTTTCAGCGGCAGCCCCGTGCCCCAGTCCCTCGCCTCACCCATGCGGGTAAGCAGGTACAGCACGGGGTAGAAACGCGCGCCGAGGCTCCATCCCGCGAAATGGCCGGCCTCCACCCGGAGCCCTCCGTGCCACAGCCGCAGCTGCTCAAGCAGCCGCTCCAGCACGTCGCCGTCCCCCTCCAGCACGGCCAGGTCCTGGTCAATGTACGATTCCGTCGAGCCGGAAAAGCGGCCCCACATGCCCGCCTGCGCAAACCAGAAGAGCAGCTTGTCGCGTTCCTTGGCGTTCAGCGCCCCGGGGTGGGTGTCGAGGTACCGCACCATCACGGGAACGGCGAACCGGCCAAACAGCACGTCGTCATGGTCAAGCCCCAGGCAGCCGCCGATAAAATTCAGGCAGGCGTCAATGGCCTTCGTTGCGCGCTTCAGGGCGTCCTGGACCTCCTCCGCGCTCTTGTCGTGCAGAAAACTGAACTTCGCCTCCCCCGTGAGAACCGTGTTCACCGAGCGCAGCAGCCAGTCGAGATTGAACTTGTAGCCGTTGGCGGACCACGTCTTGAGCGCCGCCTTCATGGCATCCCGTGCCTCGGGCCATTCGGCGCAGATTTTCGCCAGCGCCAGGTCGCCCTTCGAGAGCTTCGTCCCGCCGCTGTTGACACGGTTGAAAATGTCCACCACCACCTCCAGCGACTTGTCCGCCCCCGTCACCTCCTCCGCGTGCAGCTCAATGTCCACAATCCCCAGCAGCTTGCTTAGGCGTCCCGCGTATTCGCCTACTTTGGAAGCATGGGCGGGATCCTGACTGAGGCGCGCCACGAAATCCCCCAGGCCCGCCATCCCCTTCTGAAACAGCTCCGACAGGTCCACCCACAGCGGGTCATCCTGCATCTTCAGCGCCTGATAGAACGCGAACGCCTCCGTCTCCAGATGGAAGCGCAGCCCCGTGAAGGTCTGCGCGTTGCCGTCGAAGAACTTTGGCGGCTTTCCCCGCACCACCCCGTACAGTGTCGTCATGCGCTGCTGGCCGTCGAGCAGCAGCTTGACCACCCCCGCCGCAAGCGGCCCGTCGCCGCGATGCACCGCTGTTTTGGACTCAGTCGCCCACACCAGAAGGCCGCCCACGGGATGCCGTCGGTAAAGCGAGTCGAACAGCCCCCTCACCTGGTCGCGGTTCCACACATACCCGCGCTGAAATTCAGGCAAGGCCATGTGCCCGCTGTCTATGTGGTCAAGAATGGTGGATATCTTCATGTCAGGCTCCCCCTGTCAAAAACAAGAAGGTCTTGAAGTTTCGATCCGCGCAGAATAGGGCTTTTCACTTCCCAAATCAAGGCCGGCCTTCCCCGAAAACCTTGAGAAAGACCCTGAACTGCTCGAGGAGTTGACTGAAGAGACTGGCAGACCGCACCATGATCCCGTTGCATGGGAGTCAAGCCTCTTGTGACCACCGGATTCTCATATACGGCCGGAGGGCTCTTCAAATCCTGTGCCGTCAGAAATGCATTTCGGGCAAGCGTGACTTTCCCTACTTCGCAAGGCCCTTTTCGTGCAGCTCGGCGAGCTCGGCGATGCGGTCCTTGTCGAGCTTCGGGAAAAGCACCTGCGGCGGCGCCAGCGGATGGCCCGCGGGCAGCCGGGTGATGATCTCCGCCCAGGCGTCCGGCCCGCCGTCGGGGCCGCCCCCGGGCAGGGGCACGCCGAGGGTGCCCGCGAGGGTCTTCGCGCCGTCGGGGAGGAAGGGGGCCATGAGGCCGCACAGGGCCTTCACCACCTGGCAGCACACGTGGAGGGTCGTGCCCGTGCGGGGGAGGTCGGTCTTGCGGGTGACCCAGGGCTGGCGGGCGTCGAAATAGACGTTGGCCTTGCGGCCCAGGTCCACCACGCGCTCGATGCCCTGGCGGAACCGGAAGTTCTCCAGCGACTCCGCGACGCCCTCGGCGTGCTCGCCGATGGCGTCCAGCATGGCGACGTCGTCCGCCTCGAACTCGCCGGCCTCTGGCACCTTTTCGTCGAAGTTCTTCACCGTCATGGTGAGCGACCGGTGGACGAAGTTGCCCACCACGTCGCACAGCTCGCCGTTGTAGCGGTTCATGAAGTCGTCCCAGTCGAAGTCCGCGTCCTTGGACTCCGGGGCGACGGCGCACAGGTAGTAGCGCAGGCTGTCGGCGCTGAAATGCCCGAGCGCCCAGTCCACGCTGATCATGTTGCCCTTGGACTTCGACCCCTTCTCCGACTGGCCCGTGCGGCGGTTGAAGACGTTCAGGTACTCGTTCGCCACCACCTGGTCCGGCAGGATGTAGTCGCCCTGGCCCATGAGCATGGACGGGAAGATGACGGCGTGGAAGGGCACGTTGTCCTTGCCGATGAAGTGGATGAGCCGCGTCTCCGCGTCCTTCCACCAGGGGACCCACGCGTCCGGGTCGCCGTGGCGGTCGAGGCCCCACTGGCGCGTGTTCGTGACGTAGCCGATGGGCGCGTCGAACCACACGTAGATGCGCTTGCCCGCCGCGTCCGGGTCGTCCAGCGGGATGGGCACGCCCCAGTCCAGGTCACGGGTGATGCAGCGGGGGCGCAGGTCGCCGACCCAGCCGCCCGCGATGCCGCGCACGTTGGCCCGCCACTCGGGGTGGGTTTCCAGCCAGGCGGCCAGCTTTTCGGCGAACTGCGGCAGGTCGAGGAACCAGTGCCGCGAGGCGCGCAGCTCCGGCGACGACGCGTCGCCGGGGATGTTGGACCGCGGGCTGACCAGGTCGCGGGCGGAGTACTGCGCGCCGCAGGCCTCGCACTCGTCGCCGTTGGCGTCGGCGTAGCCGCACTTCGGGCAGGTGCCCTTCACGTAGCGGTCCGGGAGGAACTTGTCGAGCTGGGGCGAGTACCACAGCTCCATCTCCTGCGCGGGGATCGCGCCCGCCGCGTGGAGCTTGCGGAAGAAGGCCTGCGTGGTGTCGGCGTGCAGGGGCCACGACGTGCGCCCGTAGATGTCGTAGGAGATGCCCAGCCGCGCGAAGGCGTCCGCGTTCGCCGTGTGGTAGCGGTCGATCACCGCCTGCGGCGGGATGTTCTCCTTCAGCGCCGTGATCGTGATGGCCACGCCGAACTCGTCCGACCCGCCGACATACAGCACCCTCTCGCCGCGCATCCGCTTGAAGCGGACATAGATGTCCGCGGGCAGGTAAGCCCCCGCGATGTGGCCGAGGTGGATGTAGCCGTTGGCGTAGGGCAGCGCGCTCGTCACCAGCGTCCGGGTGAAGCGCTTCGCCGAAGTGTCGGTGCTCATGGGAAAACAAGGCTCCAAGGGTGGTCGTTGCCGATGCCCCATTGTACTGGATGCGGCCCCCGCCGTTCACGGGCGGGGGCTTGCTTTGCCCCGCGGGAACGGATATAGTGCCCCATCATCCGTGCGAGGAGCCCCGCGCATGCCCGACATCTCCGCCGCCGCCGCGCTGATCGCGCGCGCCCTGGAACAGAACCAGCCCTCCCTTTCCGAGCACGACTCGAAGCGCGTGCTGGCCGCCTATGGCGTGCGCGTGGCGGACGAGGCGTTTGCGGACACCCCGGACGCCGCCGCCGACGCCGCCGCGCGGCTGGGATTTCCCGCCGCCGTGAAGGGCTGCGGCGCGGGCCTGGCGCACAAGTCCGACCGGGGCCTCGTGCGGCTGCATCTGGCGGACGCGGCGGCGGCGCGCGCGGCGGCGGAGGCGCTGCTGGCGGCGGGCGCGCCGGGGCTGCTGGTGCAGCGCATGGCCCGGGGCCGCCGCGAGCTGATCATCGGCGCCGCGCGCGACGCGGCGTTCGGGCCGCAGGTGATGCTGGGTCTCGGCGGCGTGTCGGTGGAGGCCGTGGGCGACGTTGCGTTCCGCCTGCCGCCGGTGGACGCGCGCGGCGTCCGCGAGATGATCCTGGAACTCCGGGGCCGCCGCCTCTTCGACGCCTTCCGCGGCGGGCCGCCGGTGTCGCCGGAGGCGCTGGAAACGGCGCTCAACGCCGTGGGCCGCATCCTGGCGGACCACCCCTGCGTGTCGCACGTGGACATCAACCCCCTCATCGTCGAGGACGGCGTCCCGGTCGCCGTGGACGCCCTCATTTCCCTGGCCCCCGGGGCGGCCGCGCCGCCGGAGGCGGCCGCGCCCGCGTGGGCGCCCGAACGTTTCCTCGCGCTCTTTGAGCCGGAATCCGTGGCCGTGGTCGGCGCGTCCGACTCGCCGCTGAAATGGGGCTTCCGCATCCTGTTCAACACCCTGGAGGGCGGCTACCGGGGCCGCCTCTACGGCGTGAACCCGCGCCACAAAGAGCTGCTGGGTGTGCCGTGCTTTCCGTCCATCGCGGCCCTGCCGGAGGCCCCCGACCTCGCGGTGATCGTGATCCCGCCGCCGGGCGTGCCCGACGCCGTCCGCGCCTGCGCGGCGCGGGGCGTGAAGGCGGTCGTCGTGATCACGGCGGGCTTCGGCGAGCTGGAGGACGCCGCCGCGCGCGGGCTCCAGGAGGAGGTCGTCCGCGCGGCGCGCGAGACGGGCCTGCTGCTGGCGGGGCCCAACTGCGCGGGCGTGGCGAGCCCCGCGCCCCACGCCCTCTACTGCGGCATGTTCGTGCGCCATCCCGGCGCGGGCGGGCTGTCCATTGTCTCCCAGAGCGGGAACGTCGGCGGC
>JAKPUV010000961.1 GCA_029554925.1 Candidatus Hydrogenedentota bacterium
ATGGACCCCGCGTCGTACCACACGTCAATCACCTCGGTCACGCGCCGCATCCGCGCCGAGGGGTCCTTCGGGCTCTGGTAGGTGACCGCGTCAATGTAGGGCTTGTGGACGCGCAGGTCGTCGCGCAGCGACGGGTCGGCCCGCTTCGCCGACTCCCAGACGTCCACGCCCGCGACCCCCGGCTTGGCGAGCAGCTCGGCGTAGGAGGCGACACACTCCATGTGGCCCGTCTTCTCGCAGATCCAGATCGGCAGCGGGGTGCCCCAGAAACGCTCGCGGGACAGCGCCCAGTCCACGTTGTTCTCCAGGAAATTGCCGAAGCGGCCGTCCCGGATGTGTCCCGGCTGCCAGTTGATCCCGGCGTTGTTCGCCAGGAACCGGTCGCGGAAATCGGACGTGCGGATGAACCAGCTCTTGCGCGCGTACTGGATGAGCGGGTCGTTCTCCGCCCGCGGGCAGAAGGGGTAGGAGTGGCGGTACTGCTCGTGCTTGAGGAGCAGCCCCCGCTCCTTCAGCACCCGGATGATGCTCTTGTCCGCCTCCTTGCAAAAACGCCCGGCGATGGGCGCGCCGTCAAAGGGGTCCGTGTCCGTGACGCGCTCGTCGAAAGTGCCGTCCGGGCGGACGAAGCACAGGAAACCGATGCCCTGCTCCCGGCAGACCCGGTAGTCGTCCTCGCCGAAGGCCGGGGCCATGTGGACAATCCCGGTTCCCGTTTCCAGGTCCACGAAATCCCCGGCGATAACCTCCCAGTACCGGGCGGCCTCGCGGCCCGTGGCGGGGTCTTTCGGCAGGTCGTAGGCAAACAGGGGCTCGTACTTCAGGCCCAGCAGGGCGCTGCCCGGAAAGCTCTTTTCCGCCACGGCATCCTCGCCGAAGTACTTGGCGGCAAGGGTTTCCGCCAGGATGAAGCATCCGCCGGTCCCGGGGTCTCGGACAAGGCAGTAGGCAATGTCGGGGCCCACGCAGGCGGCGCAGTTGCTGGACAGGGTCCACGGGGTGGTCGTCCAAACGAGCAGACTGGTTTCCCCTGGGACGCCCAGCCGTTCCGCAGACTCGGGGGTCAGCGGCAGGCGCACCGTAATGGCGGGGTCGTCCACATCGCGGTAGCCCTCGCCGACCTCGCCCGCGGACAGCGCAGTGCCGCCCTGCGCCCACCACCAGACCACCTTGTGGCCCTGATAGAGGAGCCCGCGGTCAAACAGCTGCCTGAGGGACCACCACACGCTTTCCACATAGGACTGGTGGAAGGTGACATAGGCCTCGTCAAGGTTGACCCAGAACCCGATCCGGTCGGTCAGGTTCTCCCACTCTTTCTGGTAGCGGAACACGGACTCCACGCAGGCGCGGTTGAACTTCTCAACCCCGTAGGCCTCGATGGCGGCCTTGCCGCCGTCCATGATGCCCAGCTCCTTGCACACCTCGATCTCGACGGGGAGGCCGTGGGTGTCCCAGCCCGCCTTGCGCTCGCAAAAACGGCCGTCCATCGTCTTGTAGCGCGGAAAGATGTCCTTGATGGTGCGGGTCAGGCAGTGTCCGGGATGCGGGAGACCGTTGGCCGTGGGCGGGCCCTCGTAGAAGACAAAGGGCTTCCCGTCCCGGCGGCGCGCCAGACTTTTCGCATAAATGTCGCCGACCTTCCAGAACCGGGAAATGTCCCTTTCCGAACCGGCGAACGAGAAATCCGGCGGAACCGGGTCAAAGACGGGTCTGTTCATTGTGCAACCTTCCTGGAAAACGCCGTCCGGATGTTCCAGCACCACGGGTCAAGAAAGGGGGGACGGCCGCCAAGGCAGTTTCCGGACGCGCGGCGGCGCCGCACTCCGACTGCCCAAAGAGGGTGTATTTTCGCGGTTTTTCCCGCCTTTTTTCAAGTTTGCAAGAAACTACAAATAATGCAATAAAGTGTGGTAGACTCCGCCAACGGTTCGTTTTCAGTGTCTGGCGGTGGAGTGGGCGCGCTGCGGCGCCTTGTTGCCGCGCCGGACTGGGCTTGTAAACCGGTAGTAACTGTCAAGGGAAAGGAAAGGTCAACATGCGGAGGTTGGGAAGTGTCTTCATGGGCGGCGCGCGCGTCGCCGCCGTCATCGGCGCGGTGGTCATGGTTTCCTCGCAGGCCTGGGCGGAGCTCACCCAGGTGGAGATCGGCGGGGAGCTGCGCATCCGGGGCCGCTACTACATCAACACCTTTGCGCCGCGCGGGGAGCGCATCCCCGCCGCCGCGCTCGGATGGCGCCCGATCGGCACGCGGCTGGCCACCTCAATCTTCAAGTGGGACAGCGACGGCCCCGACTGGACGCGGTACGAGCACGCACTCCTGCTGAACGTGAAGGCGGATTTCTCGGACAACGTCAGCGCCTTCGTGGAGTTCTACGATTTCTCCATTTGGGGGGAGGACACGCGTTCGAACTATCTCACCGGGGCTGACACCCGGGGCGATTCCACGGACGATGTCATGCTCAACCAGGGCTATGTGGAGATCCGGCAGCTGTTCGACGCCCCCCTCAAGCTCCGCATCGGACGGCAGGCGATCAAGTTCGGGAAGGGCTTCCTCGTTTCCGACATGCTCACGCCCTCCCAGTTCTCCACCCACGACGCGGTGCGCCTCACCTGGACGCCCGCGGACGATGTGAGCGTGGACTTTTTCGCCTCCAAACTGGCGGACCGGTACCAGACGGAGCAGGACGGCGACACGGACTTCTACGGCATTTACGGCACCTACACCGGATGGGCGCCCCTGACCATGTCCGCCTACTGGTATTTCCTGCGCGACGCCAGCCACGTGGAAAACACGGCCCTGAGCCCCATCGGGGAGTGGTTTGAGGACCTGCGCGGGCTGGACGACTACGGTGCCACGCGCCTGCACACCCTGGGAACCCACCTGTTCGGCAAGTCCGGCGGCTTCGACTACAGCCTTGAACTGGCCTACCAGTTCGGGGACGCGGAGCACCTGGGCGCCACGTTCCTGCCCGTGGGCGGCCTCTATGGCGACCAGAACGCCGACTACGGCAACTGGGGCGCGGAGCTCAATGTCGGGTACACCTTCAAGGACGCGAAATGGCAGCCCCGTCCCTACGTCATGGGCGTCTACTTCCAGGGCCACGACGAGCGCGACATCTCCTTCGGCGAATGGCTCAACCCGTTCTACCGGCCGGATGCGAGCACCTCGTTCAACCGCCTCTTCTCCGACCTGAACTACATGCCCACCATCAACGACAACGGCTGGCTGTCCAACGTCGCCCAGATACAGCTCGGCGTGGAGCTTCAGGCGACCGAGAAGGTGCGCCTCCACGCCCACGTCGCCAAGGACTGGGCCGTTGCGGCGTTTGATCCGCCCGTCTCCTGGAAGTTCGGGGACACCTACGTGCCCGTCGCGCCGATGCTCAGTTTCTGGACCGAGGACGGCAGCAACGACCTGGGCTGGGAAGTGGCCGCCTGGCTCCGCTACCAGTACTCCGCGGACCTGTGGTTCCTCTTCTACGGCAACTACCTCTTCGCGGGCGACGGCCTGACCCGGGGCGCCTTCTCCCAGTTCAACGGGACGGAGATCACCGCCGGCACCGACGACACCAACGCCGGTTACGTCTTCTGGATGGCCGTGCTGAAGTTCTAG
>JAKPUV010000969.1 GCA_029554925.1 Candidatus Hydrogenedentota bacterium
CCTGCGCGACGACCACCGCGGCGGGTCCTACTGCGCCCCGGACGGGGGCGCGTCGGCATAAGGCGCGGCGCGCCGCGAAAGGACTTTTCCCATGCAGAAACCAAAACTCCTGCTCTGTTCCGTTTTCGGGCCCTACGGCGTGAAGGACGAGTACGCCGAGGGCGTCGGCTGCCAGATGGAGCTGCTGAACAACCAGATCACCCGCGAGCAGGGCGTCCATTCGCCCCGCCAGTCCTACTGGAGCTTCGGCCTCTACCTGATGGCCGAGAACCTCGGCGTGGACACCACCATCCTCGACTTCCCCTCCTGGCGGCGGTTCAAGGAGGAGCTGAAGAAGGGCTACACGCACATCGGCATCAGCTTCATCGTGCCGAACGTCTTCAAGGCCCGCCGGATGGCGCTGTACATCCGCGAGCGCCACCCGGAGATGAAGATTCTCCTCGGCGGCTACGGCACCGTCACCCCCAACCTCTCCGAAATGGTCCCCCACGACGCCGTCTGCCGCGGCGAGGGCGTCCGCTGGCTGCGCGGGTATTTCGGTGAAAACCCGGAGGCGCCCGTGCGGCACCCGGCCCTGATCGGCCCGGCCTACGACTGCATCTACGGCTATTCCCGCAAGCCCACCGGCGGCATCCTCATGCCCGGCCTCGGCTGCGAGAACGCCTGCGCCTTCTGCATCACCTCGCACCAGTACGGCAAGTGTTACGTGCCCCTGCTGAAGACGGGGCGGGAGGTCTTCGAGGCCTGCGAGCGCACGGAGCGCGAGACGAAGGCCTGCGGCTTCTCAATCATGGACGAGAACTTCCTGAAGCAGCCGCAGCGCGCCCGGGAGCTTCTGGCCGAGATGGAGGCCCACGGCCGGCCTTATGTCTTCGACATCTTCTCCTCCGCCGAAACCATCCAGCGCGTCGGCGTGGACTTCCTCGTGCGCCTCGGCATCCGCATGGTCTGGATCGGCGTTGAGACGAAATACAGCAAGCATCCCAAGACGAGGGACATAGACCTGCACGCCCTCATCGCCGAACTGCGGTCCAAGGGCATCGTCGTGCAGGCCTCCATCATCCTCTTCCAGGACCACCACGACGAGCGCACCATCCGCGAGGACATTGACTGGGTTGTCGGCCTCGACTCCGACCTGGTCCAGTTCATGAACTACACCGCCATCCCCACCACCACCCTCCACGACACCCTCCGGGCCGAGGGGCGGATCAAGGACATCTCGCCGCGCCTGCTGCACGGGGCGGGCGAGCTGAACTTCGACCACCCCCACTTCAAGAACCCCGCCGACCACGCCCGCATCCTCCGAGACGCCTTCCGCTCCAAGTACCGCGCCGGCGGTCCGGGGGTGGTGAACATGGCCCTGACCGCCGTCCGCGGCTACCTCCGCCTGAGCGAGGAGCACAAGGCCCGCCAGCGGCGCGGCGAGGTGTGGAACCCCGAAACCCTGCGTTACGAGCCCGCCCCCGGCGGCGGGGCCGCCCCGGACCTCTTCATGCGCGCCCGCCTACGCATGATGAAACAGATGGTCCGGATATACCGCCCGTCCCTGCTCGCGGGATGGGTCTACGCCCCCAACCGCGCCGCCCGGAAAAAGGCGCGCGAGGCCATGGCCCTCTACACCCAAGCCTTCGGAAAGCTTCGCATGGCCGACCGCGTCGCGGCCCTCGTCCTCGTCGTGACCGGCGGCGTTGAGCTTGCCCGCATCGCCCTGTCCAAACTCCTCGGCCGTGAGGGCATCGTCCGGCAGCCCCCCTGCCGCCGCACGGAATACCACAACAGCCTCATCGCCGCCGACCCCGCCCGGGCGGACGCCCGCCCTCTCGGCGCACCCGGAATCGCCGGCACCCCGGAGGGGTGAGCGCGGCGCCCGCCGGGTCTGCCGGAGGCGAAAACGCCCCCGCAGACTTGCACTTTTCGCGCCGCAGGCTTATGATGGTGCCGGTACGGGTGCCTCGGGGCGGTTCCTTTGTTTCGGTGGCGAAACAAGAGCGCCGTCCGCGCGGTCCAACACAGACAACCGAAAAGGAGAACCTGAAGCCATGCCCGCGCGAACGAAAATCCTCATAGCGGTCCTCGTCCTGATCGGCCTCGGGGCCGGCGCCTTCGTGGTCTACGACCAGAACATCAAGCGCCAGGAGCGCGAGATCACGGAATCGCTGGCGAAGTCCACCAAGCCGGTCGAGACGGCCCCGGAACCGCCGAAGGAGCCCACGAAGATCGAGTCGTCCACGAACGACGCCGCGGGCGAGGTGCCGGTCACCCTGGAGGCCCTCAAACTGATGCCCGAGGGCAGCCAGATGGCCGTGGGCATCCCGCCGTTCTCGGTGCTTCAGGAGAAAATCGTCCCCGTCGTGCAGCTCGCCTTCAAGGACGACCTCTCCGTCCAGGAGGAGCTGGACCGCTTCATCGTGGACAAGGCCGGCGAGCTGGGCATCCCCACGGGCGACACGGCGCTCGCCACCCTCACCGAGATGGGGCTGGACCCCGCGAAGGCCGCGGCGGTGTTCCTGAACACCAAGAAGGCCGCGGAGACCCTGGGCAACGCGATTCTTGAGGCGGAGAAGGCGGCCAAGGAGGGCGGCGAAATGCCCCAGCCCGAGCTGCAGCCCGAGGATCTGGAGTTCGTCGCCGTGCTGCCCCTCGGCAGCAAGGAAAAGGCCCTGGCGCTCCTTTCCGACGCCCTGGGCACCCCGGACGCCAAA
>JAKPUV010000980.1 GCA_029554925.1 Candidatus Hydrogenedentota bacterium
CCGCCCGGCGTGTAGACAGAGCCGCCAGCGCTCCGGGCCGACCCGTTCCGGGGTCAGTCCCCCACCACCCCCCGGAGGAACTCCACGCTCTGGCGAATGTTGTCGTCCGCGCCGTGGCATTCGAGGGAGACCAGCCCGTCCCAGCCGGTCTCCTGGAGATATTTCAGGCACTTGCGGATGTTCTCCGCGTTCACGCCGCCGCCGATGGGCACCTCGCTGCACGCGATGCCCGTCTCCTCGCCGCGCACGGCGGCGGCCAGTCCGGCGCTCACGTCCTTGATGTGGCAGTGGGAGACCCAGGGGCGCAGGGCCTTCAGGTACTCCAGCGGGTCGTGCCCGGCGATGAAGGTGTTCCCCGTGTCCAGGTTGCAGCGGAGGTATTCCGTGTCGAAATGGCGGAAGAGGCGCTGCATGAACTCGATGTCGTTGGTGTAGGGGCCGTGGGGCTCGACGTTGATGATGACGCCGTAGTCCTCGGCCCAGGGCAGCACCTGGCGGTAGTTGTCGCAGGTGATCCGGAAGACCTCCTCGCGGGTGTAGCCTTCTATCTCCGTCGCGCCGTCCACCGTGTCCACCATGGGGCAGTCCAGCTCCGCCGCGAAGCGGATGGACTGCTGGACGTACTGCACGCCGAAGGCGGAGCCCTCGGGGCCCATGAAGGGGAACGACCCGTCCACCTGCGAGATGAGCAGGCCCATCCTGTCGCAGTAGCGCTTGAGGGCGCGCGGGTTGGACTGGAGGGAGACGCCCGGCTCGTAGCCCATGGCCTGGATGAAATACTGGCCGTGGATCGCGGAAAACTCCAGATGCCGGAGGCCGTACTTCACCGCCGTCTCCGCCGCCTGTTTGAACCCGCCGCTCAGGGTCCGCCAGTTGTCCGTGTGCATGCCCAGCTCGATCATGTTCCGCTCCTTCGTCGCGTTGTCCGCGTGTGTCAGTCCGGCAGTTTCTGCGCGAGCAGCCAGGCGATGGCCTCCGGGTCGCCGTAGGCCGCGTCCCAGGAATTGTGGCCCGTGTCGGGGTATTCGGTGAGCCGGGGCTTGCCGCCGGCCTTCTCCACGGCGCGGACCATCTGCCGCGTGCGGAACGGCGGCACCACGTCGTCGTCCTTGCCGTGGAAGGCCCACACCGGACGGTCGGCCAGGAGTTTTCCGCGCTCCTCGATGGACGGGAAGACGTCCTCCCCCGCCTTGGGGCAGAAGCGGCGGATGTCGGCAAACGACCCGCCCCCGCAAATGGGCAGGTACGCCGCGAAGACGTCCTTCTTCACGGGGCCCCAGATCCAGGTGCCGTAGCCGCCCATGGACAGCCCCGTCAGGGTGACCCGCTTCACGTCCACGGTGTACGCCGCCTTCGCCTTTTCCATCATCGCCTCGATGGCGGGGATCATGCTGTCCCAGAAATGCTCCTCCGGGCACTGCGGCATGAGCACGAGGCAGGGGAAGCGCTCGGGGTTCAGGCGGATGGCCCGGCCGATGCCCACATCGGACTGCTTGAGCCCGTCGGCCCCGCGCTCGCCCGCGCCGTGCAGAAACACCACCAGCGGCCACGCGCGGTCCGCCGCGTAGTCCCGGGGAACATACAGCACATACCGGTGCTCCGTCCCGTCCACCGTCACGGCCTCGTTGAGGAATCCCGTCGCGGCGGCGGGGTCGGCGCAGAAGACGGTCATGGCGGCAAGCAGGGGCGAAATCATGGCACGGGGCGCTCCAAGGGGTTGGGACGGGCCGCCCATGCGGCGGCCCCCTCCTACGATACCCCTTCCCGCCGCCCGCAGACAAGCTCCCAGCGCGGTTCACGGGGGGGAAGAGGGGGACGGCGGGCGCGTCCAGGCAAAAAAATGGCGTCCCCAAGGGGATTTGAACCCCTGTCGCCGCCGTGAAAGGGCGGTGTCCTGGACCAGACTAGACGATGGGGACGCAGCGCGCCTCGGACAAAAACAGCGCCGCAGTCCCTGCGGCGCCGCCAATCCCAGCGCGGTCATTCTATCAGGAGCCCGCCGAGGGATGCAAACGGCGTCCGCTGCCCCGTGAGCGGCGGACAAGATGGGCGCGAACCGAAGCGGTGGTGGTGGAACTCACGGGCACGGGCTGACGCCATCCCGCACCCGCCGCAGTCCCGCGCCCGCGCAAAGGCCCCCGGGGCGTCCGCAGATTGCGCAGATGCGCGCAGATTTCCCCCCTCGTTCCCAAGTTTTACTTGGGAACGGGCTTGTGTGCAAAGCTTTGCTTTGCCTTTCCGCCGGTTCCCCGCGCCGCCCCCCATTCAACGCCATCGCGAAGCGGAGCTTCGCCGCCAAGTGCGTTCCCAAGTGAAACTTGGGAACGAGGGGAAACAGCATCCGTGATTTGATACTGCCCATCCCCCCCCTTGCCGAACAGCGGCGGATCGTGGCGAAGGTGGAGGAGCTGATGGCGTTGGTGGACGCGTTGGAGGCGCAGCTCGCGACGGCGCGCACGGCGTCGGCGGCGCTCCTCGACGCGGTGGTGGCGGAACTCACGGGCACGGGCTGACCCGTCCCGGCCCCGTCCCGGCCCCGCGCCCGCGCGAAGGCCCCCGGGGTGTCCGCAGAGTGCGCAGATGCGCGCAGATTGTTTCTCGTTCCCAGGCAGTTTTGGGAACGAGGCCAATGTAGACGCGGCATCTTGCCGCGTTCTTGGGGTCAACAGGCAGCCCCAAGAACGCGTCAAGAGGACGTGTTTCGGGCCGTCCCGCGCTCAGGGCTTCGGGCCGTCGAGGGTCCATTCGAGGATGCCGCCGGAGGCGTCTTTCTTGAGGCGGGCCTCGATCCGGAGGGCGTCGGTCTTGACGGGTGTGAAGGCGGCCTTGCACCACGCGTCGCGTTTGGGCTTGCCGTATTTGCCCTTTTCCACCTCCACCCACTTTTCGCCGTCGCGGCGGAGCACGCGCCAGGACGCGGGCACGCGGCACCCGCCGCCGGACCGCTCGTCGTCGAACCAGTACACGGCGCAGCCGCTGATTTCGGTCTCCTCGGGCAGGTCATACTGCACCCACTCGACGGTGCCCCTGCGGTCCCACCAGGTCATGCGCGGGACGGACTGGTCGCCCGAGTCTTTCGGCTCGGCCTGGTCGTTCAGCGCCGTGAGCGTGTCGCCGCGCCAGCAGTGCGAGGCCGACGGGCGGCTCTTGGACGCGAGGGTGGGCCGGGGCGCGGGGGTGACGGCGTCGGGCGTGCGCGCGAGCCACACGGCCATCTCGGTCTGGTCACGGTGCGCCCAGGCGTAGTAGGGAATCGCCG
>JAKPUV010000984.1 GCA_029554925.1 Candidatus Hydrogenedentota bacterium
TTCCGCCCCCTCCTGGTAGAGCCGTCCGGCGCGGGCGGTATCCAGAAGCCGCCGCATGCCCTCCGCGGCGTCCCGGAGGCGGGCGAAGAACGCGTCGTCCACCAGCTCCGGGAGGTCCTCCTCGGGAAAGTCCACGGCGGCCTCGGCGCGGGCGAGGGCGTCGGCCAGCGCATCGCGCAGGCGGTGGATTTCGGCGGAGAGTTCGCCGGAGGCGGCGGCGTTGGCGGCGCGGAGGGCGGCGTCGGTGCGGGCGCGGATGCGGTCAATGACGGCCTCGGCCTGCACGAGGTCGAGGCGGCCGTTGAGGAAGGCGCGCTGGGTGAACTCGCCGGGCCGGGCCAGTCGGCAGCCAAGCCGCAGGGCCTCCTCCAGAATGGCGCGCAGGGGCGCGGGGCCGCCGTGGGCGTTGATCTCGACGACGTCCTCGCGGGTGTAGCTGCGGGGGGCGCGCATGACGTGAAGCAGCACCTCGTCCACCACGCGGCCCGCCGCGTCGCGGATGTGGCCGTGGAACACGCGCTGGCGCGGGTGGGTGAGGGGGCTCCGGCCGCGGGGGGAAACGAAAAGGGCCGCCGCGGTCTGCACCGCGTCCGGCCCGCTGATCCGCACGATCCCCACGCCGCCCTCGCCGGGGGGTGTGGAGATCGCGGCAATGGTGTCATTGGTCCCGGAGGACACGGGGTCAGTCCCCCAGGGTTCCCGGATCCTGCTCCTGCGGGCGGCGTCCGCCGCCGCGCTGCCCGCCGCCGCCCCTGCGGCGGCGCGAACCGCCATTGCCGGAGCGCTGCCCGCCGCGCTGCTCGCGCTGCGGGCGGGGGGACGGCCCGCCGGCGGGGGTGATGCTGACGACGCGGTAGAGGCTGTCGCCGTGGCTGGCCGTGGTGACGTCGGCGTCGCCGCGGAGGGTCATGTGGATGATGCGGCGCTCCTGGGGGCTGAGGGGCTTGAGGCGGACGATGCGGCCGCTTTCCTTGGCGCGGGAGGCCATGGTGCGGGCGAGGTCCTCCAGCGACTGGCGACGCCGGTCCACATAGCCCTCGACGTCCACCACGAGGCGCTCGGTGTTCTCCGCCGTGTCGCCCTTGGTGAGCATCCGGTTGACCAGATACTGGAGCGCGTTGAGCGTGTGGCCCTTGCGCCCGATGAGCATGGGGGTGTGCTCCGACTTGACGTCGAGGCGCGGCGCGCCGTCGTCGGCGCGGACAAAGGCCACCTCGCCGGGCAGGCCCATCTTGTCCAGCATCGCGCGCAGCAGCTCCGCCGCCTCCGCGCCCTGCTCGTCCGTGATGGGGTCCGCGGGCTCCTCGGCGTGCGCCGGGGCCAGGGGGGCGTTGTCGTCCGCCTGGACGTCCATGCCGCCTTCGGCGAGGGCCTGCTCAAACATCTCGGCGCGGCGCAGCGCGTCAAGCGCCTCGTCGTGCACGCTGACATGCTTCGGCCGGGGCGCGTCGTCCGCCGCGGCGGCCGGGGCGGTCTCCGCCGGAGTCTCCTGACGGCGCTGGACGGGCTGGGGCTGGCGGCCCCTGCCGCCGCCCTGGGGCTGCGGCTGCGCCTGCCCCCTGCCCTGCTGCTGTCCGGCGGGGCGGTTGTCCCTTCCCCTGCCGCGGCCCTGTTCGCTGCCGCCCCTGCCCTGCTCGCTGCCGCCGCGTCCGCGGGCCTGGCCGTCGCGGGCCTGCTGGCCCCCGCCCTGCCTGCCGTCGCGGCGCTCCTGGCCCTGTCCGCCCTGGCCGCGCTGGCCGCGCTGCGGCTGCTCGCGTTCACCACCGCGACTCTCGCCGCCGCGGCCCCTGCCGCCGCGGCGGCCGCGGTCGCGGTCCCGGTCGCGGTCGCCGCCGGATTCGGCGCGGGCGGGGGTGTCGTGCAGGTGCTGGCAGGTCAGGCGGACCCGGGCGTCGCGCGCGCCGAAGCCGAAGAGGCCGCGGCTGCCCTCGTCCAGGATTTCAATCTTGTCCACCTCGTAAAGTTCGACGCCCAGCTGTCTGAGGGCGTTCTGAATGGCTTCCTCGCGGGTTTTTCCGCGTGCTTCCACCGATTTCATACGTTGTCACATCTCCATGCGCGCCCTTCGGGGGCGCGGGGAACGCGGACCGCCGCCCTAGGGCTTGTCCTTCCGGTTCCGGGAGCGCTTGTCTTCCTTGTCACGCCGGATTTCCTTGGCCATTTCGCGTTTCTTGGCCTGCGCGGCGTCGTAGAAGTGGCGCGCCTTTCTGGGGGTCCGCTTTTTTACGGGTTCAA
>JAKPUV010000985.1 GCA_029554925.1 Candidatus Hydrogenedentota bacterium
TGCTGGCCAGGGAGGCGCCCCCGGCGCCGGAACCCGCCGGCGACGGCACGGCGGAGCCGGCGGCCGAGGGCGGCGCGGCGACGCAGGCGGCCCCCGAACAGGCGTGACCACCCTCCCCGGGGTGAGGGGATAGAGGACACATCCGCAATCTCATGGACGCAGAACGCCTGCATGTGCTGCTGGCCGACCCCCATCTCCAGGGCGGGGGGCAGGTGCGCTATGTCTCCAGCCTCACCCGCGAGCTGACCCGGTTCGGCCACACCGTCACCATCGCGTGCCGTCCGGGGAGCGTGCTGGAGGAGGCCGCCCGGGCCGCCGAGTGCGCGGTGCTGCCGGTTTTCCAGTTCCGGGGGGGCGTCCGGCCCATGTCCTGGGTGAACGACCTGCGCCAGGCGGTCCGGTTCATCCGCGGGGCGCGGCCGGACATCCTCCATGTGAACGGGTCGCAGGACCACTGGACCTTCGGCGTGGCCGACCGCCTGCTCGGGCGGCCCGTCTGCGTGGTGCGCACGCGCCACAACACCTACCGGGTGGCCGAGAACCTGCCCAACCGCATCCTCAACCGCCACTGGACGGACTACGAGATTGTCGTGTGCGAGATGGTCCGCCTCGGGCTGTCGCGCCAGCGCACCTTCGACCCCGCCCACCTGTGCACCATCCACAACGGGGCCGACGCGGAGCTGTTCCGTCCGGACCCGGCCTCCCGGGCGCGGGTGCGGGCGGTATTCGGCTACGACGACACGCACATCGTGCTGGGGATCGTGGCGCGGCTGGTGAAAGCCAAGGGGCATGAGTATCTCTTCCGCGCCGTTGCCCAGTTGAAGAACGCCTGCCCGGAGCTCCGGGTGCTGGTGCTGGGCCAGGGCGGGCTGGAGGAGCACCTGCGCGATCTGGCGGGGCGTCTGGGCATCGCCGACCGCGTGCTTTTCGCCGGATACCGCAATGACATGGCCGAATGTGTGCGCGCGGTGGACATCGGCGTGCAGCCGTCCGTGGACTGCGACACCTCCTCGTTCAGCCTGAAGGAGCTCATGGCCAGCGAGATTCCCGTGGTCGCCTCGGACTACGGCGGGCTCAAGGAGATCGTCTCCGACGGCGTGGAGGGGATCGTGGTCCGCGCGGGCACGGTGGACCCCCTCGCGGCGGCGCTGCGCCGCCTGATCGAGTCCCCGGAGTCCCGGGCGCGCATGGGCCGCTCGGGCCGCAAGCGCGTGCTGGCCGAGTTCACCCTGGAGGTCTTTGCCCGCCGCACCGAGCAGGCCTACCGCCGCGCCCTGGGCATCCACCGCCAGGGCAGGGCCCGCCTTCCCCGCTGAGGGGGCGCTGTCGTATAATCGCCC
>JAKPUV010000994.1 GCA_029554925.1 Candidatus Hydrogenedentota bacterium
CTTGTCGGCGGGCGCGGCGTCCTGCACGGCGGGTGCGCCGCCGAGTTTCGCCGCGACGGCGTCCAGGAGCGCCCTGGCCTGGGTGTTGTCCGTGAGCTTCCGGTCGTGCCAGCCGGGGTAGGTGAGCAGGGTGACGCCGTAAATCTGGCGGACCCCCTCGACGACGACCCTGGTCTCCGAGTCGCTGACGGGAATCACGTCAATGGTGTACTTCTCGCGCTTCGGCTGCACCATCAGCACGCGGTGGGCGTCGCTGTAGGCGGTGAAGGCGCCGCGCTTGTCGCGCGTGTAGATGTCGTATTCCTGCTCGCGCAGCACGGTCTTGACAGCCTGCCAGGCATCCTCCATCGGCGCCTTCACCGTGGCCTCCTCGTGCACGGCGAACCCGGTGGTGTCGCGGGCCGCGCGCGCGCAGCCGAGACCGGTCAGCATAACCGCCGCCAGCGCAAGACTCAGGATTCTGATGTGCCGAGACATGGTCTGTCCTCCGAGATTGGATGCATTCTAGCACAGCGCCCCCCGGTCCGCAAATGAAACGCGCCCGGGCGGTGTTTGTGTTCAAACAGGGACGCTTGGTACCATGGGGGCCACCACACCGGGGTGCGGGGCGGTGTCAGAAAGCACCCTTTCAAAGACGAAGACAGACACACAAGAGCCCCAGGGGGCGCGGCGGCCGTGACGGACCGCCCGGCGCCCCGCACAGGAGAGTCATTCCATGGCGAACATCACGCGCTACACAGTGCTTCCGAACATTCCGCCGCGCCTCTCGCGGCTGATGGACATCGCGAACAATGTCTGGTGGAGCTGGGACCCCGAGGCGGTGGAGCTGTTTTTCCGCATGGACCGGGACCTCTGGATCGCCCTCGACCAGAACCCGCGCATGCTGCTGGGGAAGATCAGCCAGAAGCGGCTGAACGACCTCGCCGAGAGCGGGTCGTTTCTCGCCCATCTGGACCGGGTGGCGCAGCGGCTGGACGACTACACGGCCTCGAGCGGGGAATGGCGCAAGCAGCACCCCTCGGCGCCGGAGGACATCTGCATCGCCTACTTCTCCGCCGAGTTCGGCCTGCACGAGTGCCTCAAGGTGTACTCGGGCGGCCTGGGCATCCTCGCGGGGGACCACCTGAAGGCCGCCAGCGACCTCGGCGTGCCGCTGGTGGGCGTGGGGCTCCTCTACCGGGAGGGCTATTTCCGGCAGTACCTGAACGCCGACGGCTGGCAGCAGGAGCTGTACCCCCGGAACGACTTCCACAACATGCCCGTGACCCAGGTGCGCGGGGCCGACGGCGCGCCCGTGACCATCGAAATCCCCTTCCCCGGCCGGGCGGTCAAGGCCTATGTCTGGAAATGCCAGGTGGGGCGCGTGCCCCTGTACCTGATTGACTGCGACCACGAGACGAACAGCCAGGCGGACCGCGAGATCACGGCGCAGCTCTACGGCGGCGACCGCGAGACCCGCATCCGGCAGGAGATCGTCCTGGGCATGGGCGGCGTGATCGCCCTGCGCTCCATGGGCATCCACCCGACGGTCTACCACATCAACGAGGGCCACGCGGCGTTCATGGCCCTGCAGCGGGCCCACGACCTCATGGTGCGCGACGGGATCTCCTTTGCCCAGGCCTGCGAGGTTGTTAAGGTCAGCAGCCTCTTCACCACCCACACGCCGGTGCCCGCGGGCAACGACATGTTCGACCCCGGACTGGTAGCGGCGTACTTCAACGACTACTGCGCGGCCCTCGGCGTGCCCCTGCAGGACCTGCTGGCCCTCGGGCGGCAGAACCCCGCGGACGGCCGGGAGCCCTTCTGCATGACCGTGCTCGCCCTCAAGCTGAGCGCCGCGGCCAACGGCGTCAGCGAGCTCCACGGCGAGGTGGCCCGCGACATGTGGCAGCAGGTGTGGAAGGGCGTGCCCGAGGACGAGGTGCCCGTGACCTCCGTCACCAACGGCGTCCACATCCGCACCTGGATCAGCCGCGACCTGGCGGCGCTCTACGACCGCTACATCGGCCCGGAATGGGTGAACTCCCCCCACGACCAGGGGGTCTGGCAGCGCGTGGACTCCGTGCCCGACACGGAGCTGTGGCGCATCCACGAGCGGCGGCGGGACCGGCTGGTCAGCTTCGCCCGCATGCGGCTTCAGCGCCAGCTCATCAACCGCGGCGCGCCGTCCTCCGAAATCCGCGCGGCGGGCGAGTATCTCGACAGCGAGGTGCTCACCATCGGCTTCGCCCGGCGCTTCGCCACCTACAAGCGCGGCACCCTGCTCTTCCGGGACCCCGAACGCCTGCGGAAGATCCTGCTGAACCCGGAGCGCCCGGTGCAGCTCATCATCGCCGGCAAGGCGCACCCGCAGGACACGCAGTCCAAGGCCCTGATCCGCGAGATCGTCCACCTCGCCCGCGACCCCGAACTGCGCCCCCACATCGTGTTCATCGAGAACTACGACATCAACGTGGCCCGCTACATGCTCCAGGGCGTGGACTGCTGGCTGAACACCCCGCGCCGGCCCATGGAGGCCAGCGGCACCAGCGGCATGAAAGCCGCGGCCAACGGCGCGCTGAACATCAGCATCCCCGACGGGTGGTGGTGCGAGGCCGAGGGCCTGGGCGAGAACGGCTGGAGCATCGGCAAGGGCGAGACCTACGACACCACGGAGGAGCAGGACCTCGTCGAGAGCGAGACCCTCTACCAGATCCTGGAGCAGGAGGTCGTCCCCATGTTCTACAACCGGGGCCGCGACACCGTGCCCCGCGAGTGGATCGCCCGCATGAAGACCGCCATCCGCACCTGCTGCCCCCGGTTCAACACCTACCGCATGGTCCAGGAGTACGCCGAGCGCTTCTACGTGCCCTGCTGCTCCCGCCGCAAGGTCCTGTTCCGCGACAACCGCGCCCCGGTCTACGCCCTGTCCGACTGGAAGGCCCGCGTGCGGGCCGCCTGGGGCCAGGTCCGCGTGCAGGAGGTCGTCCCCGGCGAGACGGACAACCTGCCCTGCGGCGCCACGATCCCCGTCACGGCGGCGGTCGCCCTCGGCGAGCTGAAGCCGGAGGACGTCCGCGTGGAGCTGTTCTTCGGCCTCATGGACGCCCGCGGCGAACTGCCCGCCGGCGACCGAGCCCCCATGGCCTGCGACGGCGAGGCCGTCAACGGCGTGTACCGCTTCACCGGCGAGGTGCCCTGCGAGCGCACCGGACAGCTCGGGTTCACCGTGCGCGTGCTGCCGTCCCACCCCGACCTCTTCCAGGAGCACGAGATGGCGCTCATCGCCTGGGCGTGACGGACGGGGTCACTTCCCTTCCGGAAACGCGGCAGCGAAGGCGTTGCGCAGTTCCTCGGGGACCCGCGCCGCGCGCTCCGTCTTCCAGTTGACCATCATGACCCGCTGCACCGCGCGGGTGTGCGCCTCGCCGCCCACGGTGATCTCCGCCTCCAGCGTCATGGTCGCGCGGCCCATCTCGGCGCACCACATGCGCGCCTCCGGCTCGTCGAAGAGCCGCAGCGGCCTCAGATAGCTGATCTCCGTGCGCGCCACCACGGGCGCGACCCCCGCCTCCGTGAGCGCCCGCACGTCGCAGTGCCGCCGCAGGAACTCCATCCTGAGGTCCTCCAGCCACCGCACATACACCGCGTTGTTCACGTGCATCGCGTAGTCAATGTGGTAGGGCTGGATAAGCGGCCGGAGTTCCACCAGCAGCGGGCGGCGTTCGGGGGGCGTCGTCATGGGGCTACTTTCGCTTCGCGGCCTTGACCGCGCGCTCCACCTCGCGCCGGCTTTCCTTTTCCTTCAGGACCGCCCGCTTGTCGAAGGTGTGCTTGCCCTGGCAGAGGCCGATCTCGACCTTCACCTTTCCCTGCTTGAAGTACAGGCTCAGGGGCACCACGGTCAGCCCCTTCTCCGCCACCCGCGCCGCCATGCGCGCGATCTCCCGCTTGTGCAGCAGCAGCCGCCGCGGCCGCTCGGGCGCGTGGTTGTAGATGTTCCCCTGCTCGTAGGGGCTGATGTGCGCGCCGATGAGAAACGCCTCCCCCCCGTCGAAGGAGACATAGCTGTCCTTCAACTGGATGGCGCCCTTGATCCGCAGGGACTTCACCTCCGTGCCCTGGAGCGCGATGCCCGCCTCCGCCTTGTCCAGGACATGGTACTCATGGTACGCCCTGCGGTTGGTTGTGATGATTTTCTCGCCCATGATGCGCCCATTTTACCACAGCCGTCCGCCGCGCCCGGGAAACCGGGCGTACTACGCGCCCCCGGACCCTGCGCGCTGGCGGAGCCACGCGGCGATCCGCGCCGCGTTCTCCGGCACGGGAAGCGCGCCGTCCAGGACCAGCCCCGCGTGGGCGCGGGTGGGGCGGCACCACCGGTCGGCCATGGGCCTGACCGTCTCCTCATACTGGCGGCGGACGCTCTCCTCCGTCCGGCCGCGCTCGCGGGTGTCGCGGGCGATGCGGCGGCGCAGGGCAGTGGCGTCGTCGGCGTCCACGAAGACGGCGCCGTGGTACTGCGCGCGCAGTCCGGGGTAGTGGAGGGCGAGCACGCCCTCGACAAGGACGAGGGCGCCGTCCGCGCGGAGGGGGCGCGCGCCCGCGCGGGTGTGGGCGGTGAAGTCGTAGACGGGCTCGCTGATTTCCCCGCCCGCCGCCAGCGCGCGCAGATGCGCCTCCAGCAGCTCATGCTCCAGCGCGTCGGGATGGTCGAAGTTCGCCCGCGCGCGCTCCCCGGGCGGCAGATGCGCCAGGTCGCGGTAGTACGCGTCGAGGGAGAGCACCAAAGGGTTCAGGTCCGCGAAGGCGCGGGCCGTCTCATGGGCGAGGGTGCTCTTGCCGGAGCAGGACGGCCCCGCGATGCCCAGCAGGAAGGGCGGCGTCACGGGGCGCGCCTTTCCCCGCGCAGGCG
>JAKPUV010001008.1 GCA_029554925.1 Candidatus Hydrogenedentota bacterium
CCGCGAGCTGGTCCAGCATCCGCTGGCTGTCATGCTCGTTCATCTGGCACCCGAAGGTCTTTATGTGGACGCTTTTCGGCATGGCGGGGTTCCGTGTCCGCGGGAAGTATGAAGGAACAGTATAGCAACGCGCGCCCGCGCCCGGCCAACGCGGAGACAAAGCGCCGCTGTGGTGGCGGCGGGCAGCCGTAGGGGCGCTGCTTGCTGCGCCCTCTTCCTGAGTGCGATGCCTGCCGCGCCCGGCGCGGGGGCGCGGCAAGCGGCGCCCCCACAGGTGGACTTCACGGCCTTCCCGCGAACCGGAGAAGGCGCAAGCCTCCTTGTCCTTCGGGACACTTCGGGGATAGAATGCCGTGCGGGGGGGAGCAACCCCTGTCTTGAAAGGCACCGGCCCATGTCCGAGAACAAACGCGATTTCGACCAGGAGGCGGCTTCCTGGGATGACAACCCCGTCCGGGTGAAACTGTCGGAGGACCTGGGCAATGCCCTGTGCGCCGCAGTGACGCTGACCCCGGACATGCGGGTGCTGGACTTCGGCTGCGGCACGGGGCTCGTGACGCTGCGGGTCGCCCCGCGGGTGGCCTCGGTCACCGGCGCGGACACCTCGCAGGGCATGCTCGACGTCCTCATGGCAAAGGCGGCCGCCGCCGGGATAAACACCGTGCGCCCGTTCCTCATCGGTCCGGACGGGGCCCTTCCTGAAGAGACGTACGACCTGGCCATGAGCAGCATGACGCTGCACCATGTGGCGGACATCCCCGCGCTGCTCCGCGCGCTCCACGCGCGCCTCGCGCCGGGGGGATGGCTGTGCGCCGCCGATCTGGACCCCGAAGACGGCGAGTTCCACGCGGACCCGGCAGGGGTTTTCCACAACGGCATTGACCGCGCCCTGCTCCGAGAACAGCTTGTGTCGGCGGGGTTCTCGGAAATCACAGCGACGACCGCCGCCGAAGTGACGAAGCCCGACCGGAGCGGCGCCCTCCGCACGTTCACCGTCTTCCTCATGACCGGGCGCAGGCAGGCCGAGTCCGACGCGTGACGCCGGGGGCTGAAAAACTCTGTTGACTGGCGGACCCGGGAATGATAAAATGATGAAAGAGACCAAAACAGCCAGCCGCGTTCGGGGAACCGCCCTGCCGGGGGGATCGCCCACGCGCAACTCGGAAGCGAGGGAGTGTCATGGCCGCGAAGACGATTCTTGTGGTGGACGACGAGCCGGATGTGGTGTCGCTCCTGGAAACAACGCTGAAGGCGGAGGGGTTCAACGTCCTGACCGCCTATGACGGCATCGCCGCGCTGGATCTCTGCACGACGGAGCGCCCGGACCTGGTGCTGCTGGACCTCATGATGCCGATGATGAGCGGGTATGAGGTGTGCGAGCAGATCAAGGCCAACCCGCTGACGAAGAACATCCCGGTGCTGTGCATCTCCTCCGCCCACACCCCCGAGGCGCGCGCCCAGTGTTTCCGCGCCGGGGCGGCGGAGCTTCTGAAG
>JAKPUV010001024.1 GCA_029554925.1 Candidatus Hydrogenedentota bacterium
GCGCGAGCACCTCGTACAGCGTCCCCGCGTAGGCGTCCGCCTCGCCCGGCGTGCTCACCAGCGCGCGGTCGCAGGCCAGCTCCGCCTCCTCCTCCCACCGCGCCGCCGCCCACCAGGTCGCCGGGTGGAAGAAGAAGAGCGCCCGCGCCGCCTGGCGCACCAGATTGGACAGCGTGTCGCCGAGTTTCCAGTGCATCAGTTCGTGCCGCAGGGCCCAGGAGACCACCCCCGGCTCCCCCGCCGTGTGCAGCCACGCGGGCAGCAGCACCACCGGACGCAGCGTGCCCGCCAGCGCGGGCGACTCGACCTCGTCCGTCACCACCAGCCGCGGCGGCCGCCGCACCCCCAGTCCGCGGGCCGCTTCGGCGTAGAGGGCCGCGCACGCCGCCGACGGGGCCGCACCGCGCCGCACCAGCCGGCGCAGCCGGACCGCGTCCAGCGCGCGGTGCAGCGCCATCAGCCCGGCGAGCAGCCCCCACAGCGCCGCCCCGGCCCGGCGGGGGTCGGCGCGCCGCGCGGCGTCCGCCCACGCCTCCCACCAAGGACGGGCGGCCGTGTCCGCCGGTACCGCCGCCGGGACCGGACGCGGCGGCGCGGCGGGCGCTGTCAGCAGGCGCGTGTTCCCGTCGTCCCAGGGCGCAGGGTCCACTGTCAGGTAAGCGACCTGCGGTTCCTCCACAATGAGGACGGGATACAGCGGCCCCAGGGCCAGCGCGGCCAGGGGCTTTGCCAGCACCAGCAGCCAGAGCAGCGCCCGCACGCGGGGCGATGCCGGCCGCGCCAGTGCGATCACCATCCCCACGGCGAGCGCGAGGACCGCCATCTCCAGGCTCGCCCAGAAGAGCCGCTCGACCACCACATTCCCGCCCAGATACCACAGCCACGCGTTTATCTCTTCTGGCAGGCGCATGGTCACTCCCTTTCCTTGTTGCGGGTTTCGATCATCCGGCGGATTTCCTCCAGGTCCTCCGCCGTGATGTCCGGATCGTTCAGCAGATAGGCCACCGCGTGCCGCGGCGACCCGTCAAAGAAATCGGCCACCAGCCCCCGGATGGAACGCCGCGCCACCTGTTCCCGGGCCACCGTGGGCCGCAGCCGGTAGCCCCGCTCCGTGCTCGGCACCACCGCCACATACCCCTTCTTCCGCAGGTTCGCCAGCACGGTCTTGATCGTTGTCGCCGCCAGCGCGGGCTCCCGCGTGTGCGCCGCGATCACCTCCGACGACGAGCACTCCCCCAGCGCCCACACCACCTGCATGATCTCCCGCTCCAGCCGGGACAACTCCGGCAGCCGCTCTTTCTTCCGCTTACCCGTCATGGCCTGTCCTCCGACTATGTTTGCCGCTTACGACTATAAGTATAGTCGAAGCGAGGCCGGTTGTCAAGGGGGGCGGGAAAGAAAAAATCGGGCGCGGAGGAGGTCTTCTCCCTTCCCTGTGCGGCAATGCTGTACCATGACGTTTTCCGGAAAGGCGGCGCGCTTCCCGCGCCAACCGTGGAGACGGACCATGATGAGAATCGCCCTCCCGCTTGCTGTGGCGCTGTGTTGCGCTATCCCCGCGCTTGCCGCGGCGCCCGCCGCCGAACCCGTCTTCCCGCGCTTTGATGTGCGGGACACGGGGGCGCCGCCGGCGGGGGTGCCGGAGGTCGCGCCGTGGAAGGTGGTGGCGCTGGACCCGGACTATGCGGGGCAGTGGGCGGTGGCGGGGGATGTGGACGGCGACGGGGCGGTGGAGATTGTGGCGGCGGAGAATGTGAACGTGGAGGACACGCATTACACGAGCGCCGTGGCGGCGCACCGGCTGGACGGGTCGGTCCTCTGGCACTGGGGGAACCCGGACGCGGGCCGCAAGACGTGGCACCATGACGTGGCCTGCCAGATTCATGACTGGGACGGCGACGGGAAGAACGAGGTCGTTGTCTGCGACCAGCGGGACATCGTGGAGTTGGACGGCGCGACAGGCGCGGAGAAACGCCGCATCCCCATCGCCGAGGGCGCGACGGACTGTCTGGTCTTCTGCGACCTGGCGGGACGGGGGCGTCCGGAGGAGGTGCTGGTCAAGGACCGCTATGAGCGCATCTGGGCCTATGACCGGGACGGGAAACCGCTCTGGGATGTCAAGAAACCCGGGGGCTACCGCACGGCGCACCAGCCCCGGCCCATGGACGTGGACGGCGACGGCCGCGACGAGATTCTGGCGGGCTACGCCCTGCTGAACCCCGACGGCTCGGTGCGCTGGGTGTACAAGACGAAGGAAAACATCCTCCCGGGCATCGGCCACCTCGACTGCGCGCGCGTGCTCCGCGCGGGAAAGACGCCGGAGGATTTCCGCATCGTGTTCACCTGCTGCGGCGCAAACAACATCGCGGTCGTGGACGGCGCGGGCGCGGTGGTCTGGGAGCGCCCGGGACTTCACTTCGAGTCGGTGCAGACGGGGACCATCGTGGCGGACGCGCCGGGGCGGCAGATCCTCGTGGACGTGGACCACACGCCGGACGGCGAAAGCCCGATGTGGGTGCTCGACGCCGACGGCACGCCCCTCGGCCGCATCACCACGCGCTACTCGCGCCACCACCGCCTCCTCGACTGGACGGGCGACGGCCTCGCCGACATCCTCGCCGCCGACAGCCGCGGCGTGTACGACGGCACGGGGAAGCGCGTCGCCACCTTCGCGATGCCCGGCGTGGGCGACCCGGCGAAAGAGGGCTATGAACTCAGCGCGCTCACCGGCGACTGCGACGGCGACGGCGTCCCGGACGTCCTCATCGTCACGCCCGGCACCGTCTACGTCTACAGGAACGAAAACGGAAAACGCCCCGAAGGCCCGGCCGTCCCCGGCACGGGGATGAACGTCACGCTGTACTGACGCGGGGGGCGGTCACCCGCCCGCGAGCTGCTTCTCCAGCCAGGCGAAGGCCTCCTCCTGCATCTCGACGGAAAACTGGTGGGGGACGTCCCAGAGCTTCGTGACGAGGCGGTCTTCCGCGCCTGCGGCGGTCCAGGCCCGCCCCAATCCCGCATAGGCCGCGCGCACGCCGTCCACGGGAAAGAGGGTGTCCTGTTCGCCGTTGAAGAAGAGCATGGGTTTGGGGCATGCGAGGGAGGCGACGTCGGCGTAGTCCATCCAGGCGCGCAGCAGCGGCGGGGCCATGGAATAGGCCGACTGCCCCCGGGTCTGGTTGTTCCCGGGCTGCATCAGCGTCTGCGTGTCGCCCATCCAGCAGACGGCCGCGCCCGCGCGGATGCGGTCCGTGAGGGCGCAGGTGGTCCAGGTGCGGTGGGCGCCCATGGACAGGCCCATGGCCCCGATCCGCGCAGGGTCCACCTCCGGCAGGGACGCGAGGAAGTCGGCGGAGCGCAGGTCGTCCCACGCGATGACGCCGGGCCAGGTCATGCCGAGCTGCTGGAGGTTCGCGGCGAGCTGCTGCTGGTCCTCGTAGGACACGCCCTCGCGGCGTCCGCGCTCGCCCCAGTACAGGGCG
>JAKPUV010000144.1 GCA_029554925.1 Candidatus Hydrogenedentota bacterium
TCAAGGAGGAGTCCCGGCCCTGGACACTGCCGGGCGACGGCACGCCCCAGGACACCTCCTTTTCCGTGGCCGTGCCGGAGGACCGGAACTTTGCGGATGTCTCCTTCCGGTTTGAGGCCGAAGGCCTTCTGCCCGCCGCGGCCCGCGCGGGGTACACGCGCCCCCTGACCGAGGCTGGCTGCGCCGACCTGACGCCGGAGTCCCCTTGGGGCATGGGCGTTTTCTTGTACCGCTACGGCGGACACCCGGAGGGGCTCGCGGCCATGGAGCGGGCCGCGGTCATGGCCCGGGACGCGGGCGTGAAATGGACCCGCGAGGAGTTCAGTTGGGCCGGTATCGAGACAGCCCCCGGCGTGTATGACTTCTCCTACTACGACCAGGTGGTGGACGCGGCGCGCCGCAACGGCATCAGCGTCTACGGGCTCCTGTCCTACTGGGGCCGGTTCACAGAGCCCGACACCGAGAAGGGGGTGGATGATTTCTGCGTGTGGGCGCGCGCCGTGGTCCGCCATTTCAAGGACCGCGTGAGACACTGGGAGGTGTACAACGAGCCGAACATCTTCTTCTGGACCGGGCCCAAGGACCTGTACGCGACCCTGCTGGACAAGTGCGGAAAGGTCATCAAGGAGGAGGACCCGGAGGCCCTGGTGCTGGGCATGTCCACCGCCGGCATCGACACGGCCTTCATCCGCAGGATGGAGAAGTTCTCCCCCGGCTATGACATCCTCACCGTGCACCCCTACCGAGACCGGCTGGACGAGCGGACGTTCATGCGGGAGCTCCAGCGGGCCTCCGAGGCGGCACGCGGCCGCAGGGTGTGGATCACCGAGATGGGATGGTCCACCTATCTCAACGGCGGAAAGGACGAACGGGAACAGGCCGGGCTTCTGGCGCGGTGCTATCTGGCCGCCGTCGCGTCCGGCGTGATGGACAGCATGGGGTGGTACGATTTCCGCGACGACGGCACCAATCCCTTCTACTTCGAGGAGAACTTCGGCGTCATCCGCGCGGACATGACGCCGAAACCCGCCTACCGCGCCCTCGCCTCCGTCTGCCGGACCCTGCACTCCGGAAAGCCGCGCCTGGTGGACACGGGGAACGACACCGTGTTCGCCCTCTGCATGGGCGGGAACACGGCGCTCTGGTCCGCCGACCGGGACGCGCGGGTGCGCTGCGTCCTGAAGAAACGCCCCGCCGCCGTGCGCAATCTCATGGGCGAGCCCGCCCCCCTCACCGCAGACGGCAAGACCCTCGAACTCACGCTGAAGGCGGGCACCCCCGTGTTCGTGTCGGACGCGGAGCCCCGCCGGGTTGGCGTCCTGGACTGATTCGCGCGCCCGCAAAGCCTGGAGACCGCCGTGCAGCCTGACATCAGCATACTGCTTGCCGCGGAGAACCGCGCGGGCATCCTGCCCGTGCTGCTGGCGGCCCTCGAAAGGCAGACGCTTACCCCGGGCCGCTTTGAGGTGGTGGTGGCGGGCCGCGCGGGCGGCGACGGCACCCTGGGCGAGGCGGAGCGCTTCGCCCGCGGTTCCCCCGTGCGCATCACCTGCGCCGAGTGCGCCGCCGAGGGTGCGGCGGCGGCGTTCAATCTGGCGGCAAAGACGGCCAGGGCGCGCGTGCTCCTTTTTCTGGACACCCTGCTTCTGCCCTGCCCCCGGCTGGTGGAGCGCCACCTGTCCGTACATGTCGAAGCCTCCATTCCCACGTGCGTGTTCGGGGGCATGACCAACCATCCGGAGCTTCTCCCGGGCGCGCTCACGCCGTGGCTGCTGCCGGAGGAGCGCCCCCAGCCCGTGGATGGGAAGATGCCCCCGATGGTCTGGCGCATGCAGAACCTGAGCATGCCCAAGGCGCTGTACTCCGAACTGGGCGGCCTCGACGAAACCCATCTCCCGTGCACCGCGGCCATACAGCTCGGCCTGCGTTCCGCCCGCCTCGAAGTCGGCACCGTGTTCGAGCCCAGGGCGCAGGCGCTGATCTGGTGCGAATGCCCCCTGTCCGCGGAGCGGCAGCGCCTGTACTATGAGGGGCGGGCCCTTCGCCGACTTGCCGACTCCATGAAAATCCCAGGACTGGAGGCGCACTACCGCCTGTGCCCGCCGTGGTGGGTCCGGATTCGGGACAGGCTATCCGTTCCCCACTACGTGCGCGCGGCGGAAAACCCCCTTCACAGGGATCCCCTGCTCCGCTTTGAACGCCAACGCGTCCTGCGCAGCGACCGCTATTCCGGGTTTGCGCACGAGGCGGCGGGCACACCTCCCCCGTGGCCGCCCGGTATTCCCTGCTCCGCGCTCCCGGCCGTTCCCGGCAGCCCCCTCCAGAATGCGGACTAGCCGGAAACACACCGCACGGGGGCCGTTCCGGCAAAGTTGGAATCCGCCCCCTGATTTGTCACACTATAAGCGGTACCCACGCCGCATCAGGAAGGACGAAACGCGCATACATGTTGGTGGTGCACACAGCGGACATCCATCTCGACCACTGTTTTGACAGCCAGGGGTTCCCGCAGTCTGTCGGGGCGCGGCGCAGAAAGCGCCAGCGCGAGGCGCTCGCGGGCGTCCTGCGCCATGCCTGGGACCGCCAGGCGGACGCCGTGCTGATTGCGGGGGACCTGATGGAGACGGAGAACCTGTCCCGGGAAACGCTCTCCTTCGTGCGGGAGCAGTTCGCCCGGATCGCGCCCGTGCCGGTGCTGATCGCCCCGGGCAACAAGGACGCCTGCACCCCGGGCTCGCCCTATGTGGCGGAGGAGTGGCCGGAGAACGTCCACATCTTCCGCGAGTCTGAATGGCGGACATGGCAATCCCCCGAGGTTCCCCTCGTGGTCCACGGACTCGGCAACACGGGCGCGCCCATTCCCCCGGGGACCGTGACGGGACTGCATGTTCCCCGCGATGAAAGGACCCACATCGCCCTCGTTCACGCCGGGGAAACGGCGCACCTGCCGGAGGGCTACGACCCCGTGGCCCCCTTCACCCTTTCCGACATGCTCCAGCCGGGGCTGGACTATATCGCCCTCGGCCACATCCACCGCTGCCTGTGCCTGCAGGAAAGCCCCGGGTTTGCCGCGTGGTACGCCGGTCCGCCGGAGCCGGTGGGGTTCGAGGAGCCCGGACCGGGACACTTCCTTGAGATCACCATTGAGGCCGACGGCCGGGGCGGCAAAGCCGTATCCGTCACCCGGCGGCAGGCGTCCAACCGCCTGCATGTCTCCCTGGAACTGGACTGCACGGGACTCCCGGACGGCGAGGCCCTGGCGGCGACGGTCAAGTCGCGCCTGCCGGGTCCGGACATGGCGCTGCTCCTGCGCCTTGCGCTGCGGGGCCGTGTTTCAAGCGAACTCTGGAACGAGCTTCCCGGTGTTCTTGCACGGCTTCGGGAGGGGTTGGAGGCGCTGGTGGTGGAGGACCGCAGCACCCTCGACGACGACCATGCGGCCTGGTCCGGCGAGGACACGGCCCTCGGTGACTTCGTGCGGCGCATGGCGGCGGAAATCGAGGACGCCCCCACTCCGGGCGACCGTCTGCGGCTGGAGCGCGCGCGCGACCTCGGGGTGTCCGCCTTTCTGGGCCGCCCGCTGCGCCATGACACGCCCACGGGGGGCCTGGAATGAACATCCGGGAACTGCATGTGGACGGGTTTGGCCGGCTGAGCAATCTGGACCTCGCCCTCTCCCCCGGGCTTCAGGTGCTCATCGGACCCAACGAGCGCGGGAAGTCCACCCTGCGCGCCTTCATCACCGACATGTTCTACGGTCAGCGCAGGGACCTGCGCTCCCCCGCCTATGACGAGGGGAACCTCCTGCGGCGCCCCTGGGAAAACCCGGAAGCCTACGGCGGACGCCTGGTGTACGCCCTCGACCGGGGCGGCGTCTACGAGATCAC
>JAKPUV010001054.1 GCA_029554925.1 Candidatus Hydrogenedentota bacterium
GCAGAGCTCGTGATCAGATACGGGTTGGCCTCCGTACCGGCACCGCTCAAAGCCAACTCCGCATTGGCGGTAGCAGCCCCCAACACCCATGCGGCTGCTGCCGCCATAAAACGCGTGACCACCCCGTTGAACCCGATTCGCTGTGTCTTCATGGATTTGTCCTTGTTAGACGCATATACGCATGTCTAGAGACGCACTGTTCACGTATGGCCATCCGGCACGCGACGCCGGCTGTTGAACCGGCGCTGCAACATCTGCGATCCGTGAGAATGACAATACGTTCACGGCAATAGTAAATCACAATGGCCGTCTCTTGCACAATTCGTGCAAAGCGGAACTTTCTCACGGCTTTTTCTTTTAGGGGTCGAGACGGGCACAGAACGGGTTCATGAGGAGGCGTAACGCGAGTGAGGGGCGGCGGTCGAAGCGCTCGCGCAGGGCCGGAGTCGATGTCTTCTTTCTGATCCGGAGCGTGTTGGTGATGAAGGCGCAGGCGTTGATGAGCAGGGAACGGTTGAGGATGGCGGTCGGATTGCTCATGCGGCAGAAGTCCTCGCGGTACTGGGCGTCGCGGATCCAATGGTTGGCGCTTTCGCTTGACCGCCAGTGGGTGGACAGCAGTTCGTCGAGGTCTTCCGGCGTCGCGCCGCGCAGATCCCGGTCCGAGACGTAAAAGAGGGTGGCAGAGGTCTCGACGCCCTTGCACAGCGTGCGGGTCTCGAGGCAGACGGCGCTGCGGCTGAAGGGGATTCCCGTGGCCATAGGCAGCGCGGGCGCGGCCCGGAGGGTGCGCATGGTGAGCCGCCCGTGGCCTTTGCGCGGGATGGGTGCCGGGCGGGGGAGCCCCGCGAACGCGGCTTCGCAGAACTTCAGCAGCGTGGGCTGGTTCCCCTTGACCTGGAGGACGTAGTCGCCGCCGAGGCCGTGGATCTCGGCGGCGGTGGCGGCGGAGCAGTTGCCCGCGTCGCCGGTCACGGTGCAGCCGTCGAGCTTCCCGAGCTTGCGGGCCGCGGCCCGCGTGACCAGCGGCTCCTTCCCTTTTTTTTAATGGGGGTGGAGCTGGCCGTGCGCCCGTAGGGGTCGCACAGGTTGAGCGTCCCGGCCTTGTCGCGGACATACTTGCCGTCCGCGGCCAGCGTGGCGGGCAGGTCTCCGAGCGACTTCGCATACCAGCGGTCGAGCGCGCCCGCGAGCTCGGACGGGCTGACGTTGGACAGCACGGTGTCGAAGGTCTTGCGGGACGGGGCCCTGCAGAGTTCCCGGTTCCGCTTCAGCCTCGGGAAACCGAGCAGTTTCTTCTGCTCCTGCGTCAGGCCCTGGGCGAAGCGGACGAACTCGGAGACGCTGCTGTGGCCGCAGAGCATGGCGAGGGCGACCGCGCACAGCACGGAGACCTGCGGGACGCTGCGGTTGCTCCTGCGCCTGTCGCGCAGCCCCATGAGCGCGCCGAAAAGCGACTCCACGCCCGCGTCGTCCAGCGGCAGTTCCCGCGAGGGGCGCAGGGCGGCCGCGTCCCCGTCCGGCAGGGCCGTGGCGCACAGGCTCGCCCGCCAGTCGTCCCGCAGGGGCCTGACCCACAGGGCCTTGGGGCGCGCGTTCGGGACGTAGTAGTCCGCGTAGTCGCGCGAGAAGCCCTTGGAGAGGCCGAGCCTCGTCCAGTTCGTCGCGAGGTAGAGCGTGCCCGCGTGCAGCTCGGGGTCGCTGAAGCTCTCCGCCAGCGCCGGGGCGTAGCCGTACTTCGCGCGGAACTGCGCGGGCAGGGCGCGCAGCGCCGCCCCCAGGGCCTGAGACGCGACGTTCGGCCCGCGCCTGCGTCCATCCACCATGAAGCGGGCGAGTTGCGTCACCAGCGCGCCCCGCTCCTCCCGCTTCCTCGCGTCCCATCCGATATGCCCGTCGCGTGGGTCGAGCCGGTAAGTCCCGCCGCACCAGAGCGCCACCGCCACCCATGCGCCATCCCCGTCCACGACGGCCTGGCGCAGCGTGTGGCCCGAGGGCTGCCGCGCTCCGAGATAGTGCCCGGCGTTGAGCATCGCGTCGAATCTGGCGACGTCAACATCCGCCTCAACGGCTACCACGCCCAGCGGGGAAGCCTTCTCACGTGTAGAGTTGTCCATGAGGATACAGCATAGACCGGAGGGCGGTTTTTGTCCATAGCAAAGTTCGCCCAATCTCCCATTGCCAAAACAATCCTAAAAGAAAAAGCCGTGGGAACTTTCTATGACGGATCAGATGACAAACATATACGATTTTAGCGCCTAAATATGTACGTTATTTGCTGAGCGCTGTCAGTGAATATCGTAGAAATCTCGGACAGCGGAACCGGAACTGCCGAACCTGCCGGTACTGCCGGCGCTGCCGGGACTGCCGGGACTGCCGAACCTACCGGGACTGCCGCGGTGGGTGGGACGGACGGGACTGCCGGGAGGGGCGGGACGGGCGCGCCCTTCCTCCTT
>JAKPUV010001073.1 GCA_029554925.1 Candidatus Hydrogenedentota bacterium
CCGCCGATTGTCGCGGACGGTGGCGGTCCTCAGCTTCCCGGCTTCCACCAGGCGGTTGACGGCGGCTTCCACGTCACGGTTGCGCGCCCAGGTGACGGACGCCAGGACTGCGGAGACCAGTCTCCCGGCCTCACCCTTCCCCTGCGCCACGGCTCGCGGGTTGACATCCGCTTCGGGGTTGTCTGTGTACCAGCGGAGCACAGCCGCCTCGACGTCGCGGTGATCACGCGCCACTGGTCCGCCGATGGACTCCAAACAAGCAGCATCCCCGACAGGCACGACGCGGAGATGCAGGCGGTCTTGGTCTCCGCTGAAATTGGTTTTCGTGTTGTGCAGCTCCAGGGTGCCGTCGGTAGTCTTGCGCAGCTCCCAGGCGCCGCGCGCCTCATCGGTGGCGGCGCTGCTACCCCTGACGTTCTCGGCGGAGGCGTCAGCCTTCCCGGTGCCCTTCCTGACATGCGCCAAGACCAGCACGGCGGCGCCGGACTCCCGCGCGAGGTCGCCCAACAGGGCCAGCAGCTCGCCGATGTGCGCCGCGTCGTTTCCGTTCAGCGCACCACCAGCGCGGCGTAGTGTGTCCACCACAATCAGGCGCGGCTGCATCCGGCGGACGGTGGCGGCCAGCTCCGTGTAGAACGAAGTCGGGCGGACATTCCCGGCGCGGTCCACTTCGGCCAGGGGGCGCGGATTGTCGAGAAGGTGCAGATACTTGTCGAGGTCGGCCTCAAACCCTTCACCGTCGAGTTTGTGGTGACGCTGTAGGGCGCGCAGACGCTTTGCAACGGCGCTCCGGTTGTCCTCGTAGCTCAACACCACGGCGTCGCCCTGGGCGAGGGGTGCCATGCCAGTGATCAGGGCGCGGCCATGCACGACGGACGCGGCCAGCGCAAGGGAAAGCATGGACTTCCCCACACCACCAGGCGCGGCCAGCAGGGTAACGTTTCCGCTCAACAGCCAGCCGTCCACCAGCCAGGGGAGAGGCGCGTCTGCTAGTTCGGAGAGGTTGCCCAGGCCGGCGAATTTCAGCCCGTGGACGCCGTCCTGTTCCAGGGAAACCAG
>JAKPUV010001119.1 GCA_029554925.1 Candidatus Hydrogenedentota bacterium
CGGCGAGGGCGCGCATGTCGTCGTCCGTGCAGCCGGGGAAGGCGGTGATGAGGTAGGGGATGACGTACTGCTCCTTCCCCGCGCCGCGGGTGCCCTCGTCGAAGAGGCGCAGGAATTCCTCGAAGCGGGCGAAGGGGGGCTTGCGCATGAGGCGCAGCACCTTGTCGTCGCAGTGCTCGGGGGCCACCTTCAACTGCCCGCCCACAAACTCGCCGACGAGCGCGCGCAGGAAGTCCCCGTCGTTGTCGGCGAGGTCGTAGCGGATGCCGCTGGCGACGCGGACATGGCGGACGCCGTCCACGGCGGCGATCCGGCGCAGGAGGTCCAGATAGGCGTTTTCGTCGGGCCGGAAATGGCGGCAGACCTTCGGCGTGAGGCAGTCGGGCCGGGCGCAGGCGTCGGGGTCGGCGGCGCACCGGGCGCGCCACATGTTGGCCGTGGGCCCGCCGACGTCGCTGATGGACCCCTTCCACGCGGGGTGCCGCGTGAGGGCGCGGACCTCCTCCAGCAGGGAGTCCGCGCCGCGCGACTGGATGCGGCGGCCCTGGTGCAGGGCGATGGAGCAGAAGGTGCAGCCCCCGGCGCAGCCGCGGTGCGCGGTCATGCTGAAACGGATCATCTCGGCGGCGGGCACGGGCTCCCGGTGGGAGGGGTGCGGGTCGCGGGTGAAGGGCAGGCCGTGGAGCCGGTCCATCTCCGCCTCGGACAGGGGCGCGGCGGGGGGCGTGAAGACGACCTGCCGCTTGCCGCAGGCCTGCACGGCCCACTGGACGCCCTGGTGGGTCTGCCGCTCCAGCGCGAGGGTGGCGCGCATGAGCGCCCCGGGGTCCGCGAGGATGTCCTCATGCGACGGCAGGCGCACCCAGTCCGCGGCGGGCGGCGCGCCGGGGAGGTCCCCCAGACGCTCCTCGGACGCGACGCAGCACGCCGTGCCGGGGATGCCCGCCAGCGCCTCCGCCGCCGGGGTGTCGGGCGCGCGCGCCTCCAGCCGCCGCGCGACCTCCAGCACGGTGCGCTCGCCCATGCCGCAGACCACCAAGTCGGCCTTGCTGTCGAGCAGGATCGGGCGGCGCAGGCTGTCGCTCCAGAAGTCATAGTGGCTGGCGCGGCGCAGGGACGCCTCAACGCCCCCCAGCACCACGGGCAGGCCGGGGAAGGCGTGGCGAACCACGCCGGTGTAGACGATGCACGCGCGGTTGGGCCGCGCGCCGTGCCGGTTTCCCGGCGTGTACGCGTCGTCGTGGCGGAGCTTTCGGAAGGCCGTGTAGTGGGCGAGCATAGAGTCCAGCGCGCCCGCCGTCACCCCGGCGAAGAGCCGGGGCCGCCCCAGGCGCAGGAAGTCCTCCGGCGTGTCCCAGCGCGGCTGGGCGATGATGCCCACGCGGTAGCCGTGGGCCTGGAGCCACCGGCCGATG
>JAKPUV010001136.1 GCA_029554925.1 Candidatus Hydrogenedentota bacterium
GTTCGGGCAGGTGTGGATGTGGTCCGTGTCCTCGCGGACGCGCTGGGCGAACTGCGAGGGCAGGCGCATGAAGCAGCCCTGGCAGGTGTCGCCCTCGACGGGCACCAGCGCGGGCGGGCGCGCCGTCATGAGGCGGTCGTAGTGCTTGAGAATGCGGGCGTCCACCAGGCTGCGGATGTTGTCCATCCGCTGCTTGATCTGCTTCTTGCCAGAGCGGGCCGCGTCGTACATCTCCTGGCAGAGCTGGAGGCGCGCCAGCAGGATGAGGTCGGCGTGGGCGTCGCGCGCCTGGAGCAGCTCGGGGTCCGCCTTGAGCTTCTTGGCGTAGTACTCCTCGGGGGCCGCCAGCTTGTGCGACATCTCCGTGAGCACCTCGAGGAAGGCCTTCTCGTCGGCCGTGTTCATGAGGGCCTTGAAGTTCTCCGGCACGCGCAGCATCTTCGCCAGAGTGGCCACGAAGTTCAGGTAGGTCGTCTGCTGCGTCGGCGGGTAGACGATGAGGAAGACCAGGTTGACCGGCTTCTTGTCCACCGCCGCAAAGTCCACGCCGGCCGTCACGCGGCCCGCGGCGCAGTACAGCGACTTGAGGCCCGACACGCGGGCGTGGGGCACGGCGAGGCCGTGGCCGATGCCCGTGCTCTCGGTGGTCTCGCGGGCCATGATCTGGTCCAGGGCGGGCTCCACCCCCTTGATCTTCTTCTTGTCGAACAGGAGACGGGTCATCTCCTTGAGAACGTCCTTCTTCTCCTTCGCCTGAAGCTCGGGGACGATGCAACCAACGTCTATGTAATCACTTAGCAGCATGGCTTGCTCCTTGACTATTGGGTTCCCGTGGATGGCCGCGCAACCTCCGGTGCCTCGCATCGCAATCGTGCGGCGCGGCGCCATTGTAGCACTCCCGCGCCGTCTTCGCAATGGTTTACGCGGTTTTTTGCGGTCCGTGCCGCGAAAAACCCGCAAGACCGGCTTATTGCAGGGCGGCGGCGGCCCGTGCGGCCCGCTCGCGGATGGAGGCGTTGGCGGTCTTCTCCCCCACGAGGGCGAGCGCCGCGCGCGCCCTATCCTTCTGCTCCGCGCCCTGTTTGGCCAGTTCCGGCGCGAGGGAGACCACCGCGGCGGCGGCCTCGTCGCGCGCGTCGCCCTGGTCCAGACAGGCCGTCAGCGTGTCGAGGGCGTGGATGGTGGGGGTCTTTCCCCAGGCGGCCAGCAGGCGCCGCCGCTCCTCGACGCGCTTCACCAGCGTGGACGCGTCGTCGAGCAGGGTCTGGCGCTTTCCGAGGTCAGGCTCCGTCTGGGCCAGGCGGATGAACCCGCGCAGGCCGAGGATGTGGCGGCCCTCGTCGGCCCCGGCGGCCAGAGCGCGCAGGTGCGGCAGGGCGTCCGGGGTGCGCCACTCCGACAGCGCCCGCAGCGCCTCCTCGGAGACGGCGCCGTCCGGGTCCTGCAGGGCGGCGACGACGGCGTTCAGCGCGGCGGGCGAGGCCGCCTGCGACAGCACGCGCACCAGGGAGCCCCGCAGCGCCGCGTCGGGACCCGTCAGGCCCGCGAGCACCGGGGCCAGGGCGGGATCGCCGCCGCGCGCGCAGACCGCGCCCAGGGTTTTCTCGACGGTGCCGCGCGCGGCGGCATCGGACGCCGCCAGCAGCTCCAGGCACGCGGGCACCTCCGCCGCCCCGGCATGCTCGGCGAGCAGGCCCAGGGCCGCCGTGCGCACGGCCGGGTCGGCGTGCTTCAGGCCGTCCAGCGCCAAGGCCACCCCCTGGGGCGCGGCGCGGCGGGACAGGATTCCCAGAATGGTCGCATGCACGCCCGGGGCGGCCTGCGGCAGGAAGTCCGCCAGAGCCTGGTCCACGGCGTCCCCGGCCATGGTGTCCAGGCATTTTTCCGCCTCGGCGGCCACCGCGTCGCCGCCGCCGAGCAGCGCGGCGAGGCGCGGGGCGTCGGCGGGGTCGCCGAACACGGCGAGGGCGCGGACGGCCTCCATGCGCACCGCCGGGTCGGCGCTGTCGAGGGTTTTCAGCACGGCGGGCCGGGCGGTCCCGTCGCGGCGCCCCGCGAGGCCGCGCAGCACGCGGACCTGCGCCTCCGCGGGCAGCGTGTCCAGCGCGGCGGCGTAGCGGTCCGTCGCGCCGTCGCCCGCCGTTTCAACCATCATCTGCGCGGCAAACTCGCGGAACAGGGGCTCGTCCCCGTTGACGGCGGCGAGCAGGCGGTCCGGCGCGTCTCCTGGGCGGGCAAGCGTGCGGCCGCGGAAGGCGCCCAGGCGCACATGGTCCGGCCACGCCGCGCCCAGCAGCTCCTCGAACACCCCGGCGGCGTCATCCGCCCGCTTCTCCGCCGTCCAGATGTCGGCCAGGCACAGCAGCGTCTCGCCGAGCACGGCGCGCTGCTCGGGCGCGGAGTTCTCCGCGCGGGCGCGCAGGGCGCTGAGGGCGTCCTCCGTTGCGATGCGGCCCAGGGCCGCCGTGGCCGCCTCAGCCACCACGGCATCGGCGCCGGCCATCAGCGGCGCGAGCAGCGGCGCGGCCTCCGCGTCCCGGCGCACGCCGAGCGACGCGGCCACGCCGGCCTGAAGCGCGCCGGAGGTTGCGCCGAGCGCGGCGCGCAGCGCCTCACCCGCCTGGGGGAAGGGCATG